>CBDUUY010000041.1:0-12898 GCA_965370535.1 uncultured bacterium | reverse complement strand
CGGGACCAGCCCCGAGTGGTGGTATGCCGCCGCCGTCGCTGCCGGCATCGCCTTCGCATGGTGGGCGTACCTACGGCCGCGCTCGGCGGCGGAGCCCGATCAGCCGTAGGCGACCAGTTGGTCCAGAGCCTTGCGCAACTCGGCCTCGCCGGCGGCGCCGAACCAGCGAGCGACCTCATACCCATCGCTGGTGATCAGCACGCTGACCGGCTGGCCCGGTACCCCATACAGCGCCCAGATGTCGTCCGAGTAACCCCACAGCACCCTCCCAGGGGAGAACCAGTCGCCCACCCTGGCTTCTGATGCCTCCGGCGTGGAGCGCCCGGCAACCGCCAGGAATGTGATCTCGTCCTGGTAGTCCGATGCGACCGCATCGACGACGGGCAACTCCCGTCTGCAGACACCTCACCACTCTGCCCAGAAGACCATGTAGACCGGCTTCTGCTCATCACTGAGAGTGAACGTGCCACCCTGGCCCAGGGCCAGTTCGAAGTCCGGTGCCGTGGTGGCACCCTCGGGCAGCGGGGCCCTGGTGTCTGCAGCAGCGGTCGTGGTGGTGGACTGCTCCCCCGCCGTGGTGGTCGACTGCTCCTCCACCGTGGTTGTGGGTTGCTCGCCCGCCGTGGTAGCAGTCGAGGTACCAGGAGGGATTGTGGCCTGGGTGCCGGCCGACACATCGTCGTCGCCGCAGGCGGTGGCCACCAGGACGAGAGACACCAGGAGGATCAGGATGCGATGCATTTTGGGCACGCTAGCCGACGCCGATTCTTACGAACATCGACCGGCCCGAAGGCCTACTCCCATCGGATGAACTTGTCCACCCAGGCCTCGGTGAGACGGTCGGCCTGCCGCGCGAGACGGATCTCCTCGATCTCCCGCGAGGCGACGATCCCCTCAGGATCGGGTAGCTCCAGTGCCCTGGCGATCCCCAGGAGCGTCTCCTCACGCTCGTGTTGGAGCACTTCGTAGATCAGCCTGAGGTCGGGGGTGTAGCCGGATGCCTCGAGTTCGCGATCCCAGCGGTTCTCCTGCTCGGCCAACTCCATCAGATCGGCCTCGATCGCTCTACGGTCGTATTCGGCCTTGCCCTGTACCTCCCCCCGAGTCCCCCACTGCCTGGTCTGCTTGGCTTTGGTGAACGAGATCGCCTGCCGCAGTTTGTTGTTCCGGGTGAGGGTGAGGATCACCGGTTCGGGAGTACCGAAACGTTCGGCCAGCGCTCGCAGCCGCCCCGGCCCCTCGGGAAGCATGCCCTCACGCACCATTTGCCGGAGGTGCACCTCGAACAGCTTGACCCCCACCACACCGTTGTCGGTCGCAGCGTGCTCCTTGAGTGCCTCGAGGTAGGCGCCGAGATCGCCGTCGGGGACGTTCCACTCCTCGACCGCCTGGTAGTAACGCCGCCCCCGGTTGAGGTTGAACCACTCACGGGGAATGCCCATGGACCGGGTGCTGGTCATGTCCCCGCTCAGCATGCTGCTCCCGGTGCGGGGCGTGGTACAGATGAACAGCAGGTGTTTCACACGATCTCCGGGTCCGGGCTCGATCGGTCGGAGGGCGGGACCGCCTCACCGATGCGAGCCCTCAGTTCCCGGGCGAATCGGCCCGCGATGACCCCGTGATCATGGCGGTCCGCAAACCCCCGGGAGAGTGATCCGCGGTCGCCTCGGCGGTCGATCGCCTCGATCACCGCCCGCAACAGATCCTCATCCGACTCCCGATCGAACAGATGCACCAACCCCGAACCCACCGCATCGGCCGTCACCGGATTCTCCGGCACCACCGAAGGACACCCAAACGTCAAAGCCAGCATCAACACACCCGAGTTCAACACCTGCCGATACGGCAACACCGCCACATCAGCCGCCTTGAACACCACCTGCACATACTCATCAGGCACCGCCCGATCCGTCATCGACACCCCGGGCGTCGCCTCCACCAGATCCTTCAGCGGCTTGATATCGATCGACTTGAAGGTAGGCCCAGCCAGGATCACCCGAATGGGAAGACCGGTCTGCTCACGAATACGGGGCACCAGGCTCACCAGACGATCGAACCCCTTATACGGACGGATCGCCCCAAACCCCACCAGCAACACCTCATCGTCCCCAACACCCAACAGACGCCGGGAAGAGGAACGGGTCAGATAATCGGCGTACACCCCCGTGTAAAGCGGATGCTCGACGGTGAAGGTCCTCACCGGGTCCAGCGGATAGAGACCGGCAACCTCATCGACAGTGCTGCCATGCAGCACATGCACCCCGGTAGCCAACTCCACAAGACGCTTGCGCAACTCCACCTCGACATCGGGGAACTCACAATCATGCGGCAACCACTCATGCACACTCCACAACAAATGACCACCCCGACCCAGAAAACCCTCGATACGACCCAGATAGGCCCTCGTCTGCTGCCTCGCCTCGGCCGCCGATCCCGTGCCTACCTGGAACACCCTGGTCCAATGCAAATGAAACACAGACGACCCCGGAGCCCGATCCAACAACTCATACTGGCCCAGTGGGTTTGCATCGAACCCCTCCTCGGGGAGGCGGGCGTACAGGAGTCGCAGGTAGGGATTCTGCACGCCGCCGGGGAAGTAGCCGAGGGTGCGCAGCGGCGCAGCGGCGCTGCCGAGACCGACCCGCTGCTGCCGCCAGGCGGCATCCGGAGGCTGACTCGCTCGCTTGACTGCATCCTGGCGGCGGCGACGGCGCAGAATCATCGGCGCCAACCTCACCTTGGCCCAGGTAGGGACAAACCGCCGGTAGATCCTGGCCGGCAGGCTACGTCGCATCAGGAATCTCCCCCACCCTATCTGCCACCTCGTCGGCGAACTGCCGGGCAACCCTGGTGTGATCGAAGCGTGTAGCGAACTCATCGGGGATCGATCCGCGGTCGCCTCGGCGGTCGATCGCCTCGATCACCGCCCGCAACAGATCCTCATCCGACTCCCGATCGAACAGATGCACCAACCCCGAACCCACCGCATCGGCCGTCACCGGATTCTCCGGCACCACCGAAGGACACCCAAACGTCAAAGCCAGCATCAACACACCCGAGTTCAACACCTGCCGATACGGCAACACCGCCACATCAGCCGCCTTGAACACCACCTGCACATACTCATCAGGCACCGCCCGATCCGTCATCGACACCCCGGGCGTCGCCTCCACCAGATCCTTCAGCGGCTTGATATCGATCGACTTGAAGGTAGGCCCAGCCAGGATCACCCGAATGGGAAGACCGGTCTGCTCACGAATACGGGGCACCAGGCTCACCAGACGATCGAACCCCTTATACGGACGGATCGCCCCAAACCCCACCAGCAACACCTCATCGTCCCCAACACCCAACAGACGCCGGGAAGAGGAACGGGTCAGATAATCGGCGTACACCCCCGTGTAAAGCGGATGCTCGACGGTGAAGGTCCTCACCGGGTCCAGCGGATAGAGACCGGCAACCTCATCGACAGTGCTGCCATGCAGCACATGCACCCCGGTAGCCAACTCCACAAGACGCTTGCGCAACTCCACCTCGACATCGGGGAACTCACAATCATGCGGCAACCACTCATGCACACTCCACAACAAATGACCACCCCGACCCAGAAAACCCTCGATACGACCCAGATAGGCCCTCGTCTGCTGCCTCGCCTCGGCCGCCGATCCCGTGCCTACCTGGAACACCCTGGTCCAATGCAAATGAAACACAGACGACCCCGGCGCCCGATCCAACAACTCATACTGATCCAACGGCCTGGCGTCGAACCCGGCTTCGATACATCGCGAATAGAGGAGCCGCAGGAAGGGATTCTGTGTCCCTCCCGGGAAGTACATCATGTCCCGCAGAGGCGCCCCGACACTGATGCTCGTGCGCTGCTGCCACCACGACTCGTCAGGAGACGCCACGTCTCTCCCCTTGGCCAGAGCCAGTTCGCGCCGGACACGCCGCAGTTCGTCGCGCGAACTGCGGAGCTCGGCCCGCATCGTGTTGCGGTCCTCGTGAGCGACACCGACCCTCTCCCGGAACGCTCCGGTGTAGTCGTCATCGCGTCCCACCGCCAGCTTGATCGCCCGCCACCATCGGCGGGAGACCTTGCGAATCCATCTGCCGATCCTCAAGAAGAATCGGTAGACCGGCTTGAGCGCCCGGATGACCGGATCGGGAAGGATTCGTCGCAGCATCTCCTTCACGTCATACCTCCGTCTGATCCACATAGCCAAGACGCCGGGCAACCGGCCCGACGGCGTCCCCGATGGCAGCCCGGTCTGCTTCATCCAGGACCCACCCCTCCCCGGTGTGATCCGCCAGGGAGCCCCCGATGCGCTTGCTGAGCACCTTCGACTTGACCTCGACGCCGGCCGCCTCTGCGAGTGGGGCGAGGGAATCCCCGCGGATCACACTCTCGTACGCCACCACCGTCGCCCCGACCACAGGAGCCCAGGCCAAGAAAGAATCGGTCGCCTGCCGCCAGATGGTGGCGAAATGGGTGGCGGTGGACACCGGCTCATCCGGCCACCGGTGGAACCACCAGTAGGCGGCCTGACGTTCGTCGTGCCGACGCCGATAGGAGGACCAGGCATCCCAGGGATTGCGGTGCAGGAACACAAACCGAGCATCGGGGTAGAGGGTTTGCAGGTATCCGGCGTGCTCGCCGTTGAGGCGCACCGCCTTCACACCCCACCGTTCGAACCCTGCAGCGGCCGCGGGGGCATCGAACAACCTGTCGAAGAGAGCCCGATGAGCGGCCAGCAGGTCAGCAGGATGCGGGTAGGCGTTGGCAATCCACCTGCTGCCGGTGGGCGGATCCTCTGGATCGACGATGTAACCCGACGGGGGCCAGTCCCCCTTCGGGTTCTTCGGCGGCCAGGGCTCAGAGAAGGGGCGCAGAGAGGCGGCCATACTGCGGATCAGGCCACAGTGGTCGTAGGGCTCGCCCCACATCAGCAGCTTCCCGCCCGATACCAGCAACCGCTGCACCAGGGTCGAACCCGATCGCCACCCAGCGGCCAGCAAGAAGACGGGTGCCGATCCCGATGGCAGATCGGGAATCGTGAAGCGCCGCCGGAGTGACTCGATCCCGTTGTTGATGGTGAGTTCGTCGGTCATTGTCTCAATAGATGGGTAGGTCGATGGTGCACGACACCGAAGCATGCCGCCGTCGGAATGCCAGCACCCTGTCGAACGATTCGCCGTGCGGCGGGCCGTAGGGGGACGCGTTCCCAACCGGGTAGTCCAGTGCCTGCATCAGGGACCCACAGGCGCCTTCCATGACGGTGGCATCGGCCGGCGACAGGCCTTCCCCTGCCGAGATGCGATCCCTCGATACCGACCCGAGCGCCCGGGACTTCCAGTGCTCGGCCTCGGGGAACAACGGGTACCCGGCCAGTAAGTCGCCGGAAAGGGCGGAGGATTCATCGGGGACCCCCAGGAAGTTCGCGATCTGCGATCTGATGCCATCGGGATCCGTGACCACGTCCTCGTACCTCAGGATCATCACTCTGCCTTCCCCGAAGATCCTCGCGGCATCCAACGCCGCCCGCATGTGGGCCACCCAGCGCTCAGCCAGGGCATGGGCATCGTGCTCCCCCCATGCGACTCCACGGTGCGATCTCAACACCGCACGGGGGTCCCTCACCACGGCGAGCAATCTCAGATCCGGTTGTGCCGCCAGTAGTTGCTCCCACCAGAACATGTGATTGGGGGTCTTCTCCCCCAGCACCAGCCGATCCGGAGGGCTCATCACGGAAACCAGGCTCTCGAACACCGTCCACAGCCCTATTCGCCGCCCCCGCCTGGTCATCTCGGCAGTCACCTCGGCCGGAGTGGCAGGCAGGTCCCCGCCGGCCAACTCCCTCAACAGGTACTCGACGGCGGCATAACGATTCTCCCCTTGCAGGGGCCAATCGAAGGCACCGGCCGCCTCTGCGGCCTTCGACCAGAAGTGGGTCTCGCCGGGGATCCACACCTGAGACAACTCGCAACAGAGCCTCTGCACCAACGTGGTCCCGGATCGAGCGGTCCCGACCACCAGAAAGGAGAGCTCGGCAGGGCGGTCGCTCAAGAGGCTGGTCCTTCCACGATGGAGGTGATGCCGATGTCGTCGGTACCGACTCTCACCCGTGAACCGGCCGCCTCCCACACGTACTCCTGCGAACTGGTGGGGACGACTTCGGCCGGGCCGCCGGTGGTGAACAGGGTGGCAGCCGCCATCGGCAACGTATGCCGCCAACCGTATGCCCAGGCAGGCGTCGGCCGCCCGGTGGGGCCGATCCGCCAACCCTGGATCGGGTCGCGCAGCGCACCGCGTATCGGGCGGAGCCCCTCTCCCCCGGTGCCGAGTGGTGTTGCCCAGGCCACCGGGGCGCCGTCCTCGGCCAGCATGTAGTGGCCGTCGCACAGCGACACGTCGAGATTCTCCGGAGAGTGGAACCAGATCGTTGCCTCGCCGCCCCGCTCACTCTCGACTCGATCAACGATGAGCAGCCAGCCGGCTCCGACGGCGATACTGCGCCTGTGGGCCACCGACCCCAACGACACCCGGGCGTCTGCGAACGGGGTGTGGCGGATCTCGCCCCACCTGAGGAACCCTCCTTCCCTGTCGTCGGTGAGTTCGCCTCCCACCGCCACCGTGTTGTGCGCCCGGGACGAACGGGTGAAGGCCTCCAGAGCGCCTCGATCCGGTCTGCGCCGCACAGGGATCGGGGAGCCCACCATCGCCTGATCGGGGCGTGGTGTGCCATCGTCTCCCCCCGGATGCCCGGCATCCACCAGCAGCCACCGGCCCCGGTGGAACCAGACGAGGGAGAGGTCATCGGAGTGGTTGCCACCTCTGGAGGCGCTGAAGATCAGATGGCTCGTCTCGCTACGGCGGTCGATGGCATCCGGCCAGCCCTGCTTGACGATCGCCAGGCCTGCGTGCGGCAAGACCCGCCAGCCGCGAGCAGGGGCAACGCCGAGAGCGCCGGCTGTGGCCGCATGGAGCAGAGCGGGGTGGCGATACACCGACTCCATCTGCCCCGGATTCGAGGCCCCGGTCCAGACGCCGCCGATCACCATCGGCCGGGTCTCCCCGATCTCGACCAGTGTGCCGTCCGGAGCAACCATCCACGCCATGACCTCTTCCATCCGCAGCCGGAGACGCAGCAGGGCCGGGGCATCGGTGAGCCCACCGTCCAGCACCGCTGCGAGGCGGCCCAGCACTGCAGCGTGCCGACCCGGGGATCCGCTGAGATGAACGCCCTCAGGGTCGAGTTCGCCCTCCAGGACCGTCAGCAAGGCGTTCTCCGCTTCCTTCTGGGATCCGGCATCCACGACGCCCCCCAGGTACGACGCCAGCGCCAGGCGAGCGCAGACGTCATCGAGAGAGCCGCCCGGACTCGCGGCACCACTGCGGGCCACGGCCAGCAGTCGCTCCACGTCGTCGTCCGAGATCGCATCATCGCCTCCGGCGGCCCGCGCCAGGTAGCCGATCCGGTAGGCGGCTGAGGCGTCTCCGCCGTCGGAGGCATAACCCAGAGTCCGTTCTATCGCTCCGGCCAGGTATCGGCCCTCTCGCGTGAACGAGTGTGCCTCGGCCAATACGTCCAGATCCCGGTCCCAGGCCATGGCGGGATTCTCGCCGAGCACCTCATCTGCCCGCCGGGTCGCAGCCCCCCAGAGGTGACGATTCCACAGACTGACGAACCGGGGGGCGGGCAGGTGCGCAAGCGTTGCACGGATGGAGGCGGCGCCGGCGGTGGACATCAGAGGATCCCTGCCTTGACCGCCGTGCGGTATGCCTTGATGACGGGCCCCGGCTTGCCCACCTCCATGACACGGCCCCGGTCGATCCACACGACCTGTCGGCACAGCTCATGGAAGATCTTCAGCTGGTGTGAGGCGATGATGAGGTTCCCGGCTCTCTCGACTAGGTCTCGCATGACGGCCCGGCTCTTGGCGCGAAACGACTCGTCCCCCACCGCCAACACCTCATCGATGATGAGGATGTCCGGCCGCAGCGAGGTGCCGATCGCAAATGCGAGCCGTGCCATCATCCCCGATGAGTAGGTTCTCAGGGGCCGATCGATGGCAGCGTCCAGTTCAGAGAACTCGAGGATCGGCTCGATCAATTCGGCAGTCTCCGCACGGGTCAGACCGGCCGCCAGGCACCCCAGCCAGATGTTGCGACGCCCGGTCAGATCGGCATTGAATCCACTCCCCAGCGCCAACAGCGTCGAAATCTGCCCATGAACCTGCACCGTGCCGGCGTCGGGCTTCAAGGTTCCCGCCAGGACCTTCAGCAACGTGCTCTTGCCCGCGCCGTTGCGGCCGATGATGCCGAGCGACTCCCCCTTGAGCACCTTGAGATCGACCCCGTCCAGGGCATGGACCTCCAGACCGGAGCCCGACAGCAGCTTCCCGAACAGCGGCACCTTGCTGGTGAACGGGCGGTAGGTGACCCTGATTCCCTCAGCCTCAATGGCGTATCCGCTCACAGGTATCTCACCATCGCATCCTCGTTGCGAACGAAGGTCCACACCCCGAAGACCAGGAAGACCAGGCCCCAGGCCGCGCCGGTGGCGATATGGAGCGGCTCCAGCGGGCGGCCCATCAATGCGGTCCGGTACAGGGAGAGGAACGAGTACATCGGGTTGCTCTTCACCAACACCTGAATCCAAGTGGCCGCGGCCTCCGTGTTCCCCGATCCATCGATCCGGTCGAGCGTCCACAGGATCGGTGAGAGGTAGAACCACGTCCTGGTGAGGTGGGGTATCACGTTGCGAACGTCCCGGATCGGCACCACCAGGCGGGCGGTGAGCGACCCGATCCCCAGCGCGAACATCGTATGCAGCAGCAGCGGAACCGGGAAGAACAACAGCCACCAGGTGGGCCAGATGCCGTTGATCGGCGCCACCAGGAAATAGAAGGTCGCCAGGCTGATCAGCAAGGCGGTCATCGCCTCGATCAGCGCCGCCAGTGGCAGCACCATACGAGGGAAGGTGATCGTGGTGACCAGTTTTCCGTTGCCGGTGATCATCTTGGATGAGCCGACCATCGTCTCCGACATGAAGCGAAACGTGAACACCCCCGCCAGCAGGTACGCGAGGAAGGCCGGATCTCCTCGGCGGCCGCCGAGGATGACACCGAACACGAGGAAGTAGACCCCGGTCATCAAGAGCGGGTTGAGCACCCACCACAGCACTCCCAGGACGTCGGTGGCGTGTTTCCCCCTGATGTTGCCGAAAGCGAGTTCCCGGATGAACGACCGGCGACTCCACAACTGGCCGAAGTAGCCGGACGGTTGTGGGGAGATGTCGCGTGTATCAGCAGTTGTGGTGGCCATGATCACGCCGAAGTGTAGGAGGGTGCGGCACCTTCATCTGTCGTCTGCGGCGCAATCCCTGCACCACCCGACGATGGCGAAATGGGTCTCGTCGGCCACGAACCCATGAGGTTCCGTCACGGTTGCGATCGCATCCCGCAACGCCTTGACGGGGATATCCACCTTGATGCCACACGATTCGCACACCAGGTGATGGTGGGGAGGAACGGGCGCCAGGTGGTAGACACCTGGACCGTGGCCCATATGGACGTGGGCCACGTACCCGATCTGCTCGAGGACGTCGAGTGTCCTGTACACCGTGGAGGTGTCGACGGGCACCCGGACTCGTTCGGTGATGTCGGCGGCACTGAGATGGTCCCTCGGAGCTTCGGCCAGTACAGCGCATACCTCTCGGCGCGCTCTGGTGACCCGCATCCCTGCACTGCGCAGGGCATCCACCAATGCCTCGACGGTGGTCTCAGGCACTGCTGTCCGCCGGCCCGGCATCCGTCACCACCTGATCGACCGGATCACGCTTCAGATCCCACTCCAAGAATAGGGATGGAACCGAGGCAGCCTTGGTGCGACCCGTCGCTGCAGCGGTCACCGCGGCCCAGCCGCCGGCAGGTGCGCCACGGACACCCGAGTAACCCATCCGCTCATCGGCACCTCCCTCACTCGAACGCCGGAATGCCGGTGATGGCCTGCCCGATCACGAGCGTGTGGATCTCGTGAGTGCCCTCGTAGGTGTACACCGACTCCAGGTTGTTCATGTGCCGGATGACCGGGTAATCGAGGGTTATCCCGTTGGCTCCCAGCACGGACCTGGCGGTACGGGCCACATCCAGAGCCATCCTGACATTGTTGAACTTGCCCATGGAGATGTGAGCGGGGTCGATGTCGCCTGCGTCTTTCATGCGGCCGATCTGCAGAGCCATCAAGGTGCCCCCGTTGACGGCCGTCACCATCTCCGCCAACTGGCGCTGGATCAGTTGGAACGATGCGATCGGCTTGCCGAACATCACCCGCTCCTTTGCGTAATCGAGCGCCGCTTCGTAGCAGGCCCTCGCCGCCCCGACCGCACCGAACAGGATCCCGAAGCGAGCTTCG
The DNA here is from genome assembly GCA_965370535.1 of uncultured bacterium. Lineage (GTDB taxonomy): Bacteria > Actinomycetota > Acidimicrobiia > Spongiisociales > UBA11373 > JAHJML01. The sequence goes on along the minus strand of CBDUUY010000041.1, from coordinate 2,484 downwards.
TTGAGGCACGACAGCGGCCCCCGCAGGCCCACCACGTCGGGGAGCACGGCATCGGCAGGCAACCGCACGTCGTCGAGCACCAACTCACTGGTCACCGACGCCCGCAACGACATCTTCTGGTGGATCTCGATAGCCGTGAAGCCGGGAGTGTCGGTGGGCACGACAAAGCCGCGGATGCCCCCATCGGTCTGAGCCCACACCACGGCGATGTCTGCAAGATTGCCGTTGGTGATCCACATCTTCGAACCGTTGAGCACCCAATCCGACCCGTCCTGCTTGGCGACCGTGCGCATTGCACCCGGATCGCTGCCGGCGTCGGACTCCGTCAACCCGAAGCAGCCGATGGCCTCACCGGCAGCCATGGCCGGCAGCCACTGCTGCTTCTGCTCTTCAGAGCCGTAGGCCCTGATGGGAAACATCGCCAGGGATCCCTGCACCGATACGAACGACCTGGTGCCCGAATCACCGGCCTCCAGTTCCAGGCACGCCAACCCGTATTCCACGTTCGAGGTCCCGGCACACCCGTAGCCATCCAGGTGCATGCCCAGCAGTCCCAGGGCACCCATCTCGGTGCCGAGTTCGCGGGGGAAGGTGCCCGCCTCGAACCACTCGGCCACGTCGGGCAGCACCTTGTCGGCCACAAATCGGCGCACGGTGTCGCGCAGCAGACGCTCCTGATCGCTGAGCAGGGCATCTATGTTGAGGAAATCCCGCGGGTCGATCAACCCGGGGCGTACGGAGTGAGCGCTCATGAACCATCCTCGGCTTGGATACGGACCCCATTCTGCCCCGCCCAGGGACGAACGGCGTCAGGCGCTGCGGCGGAGCAACCGGTGGCGCTCCCTTTCGACCATGGCACCCCAGACCCCGTAGTGGATTCTGGCCTCCAGCGCCCATTCGAGACACTCGTCTCGCACAGGGCAGCCCGAGCAGATCTTGAGGGCCTCGGCCGGGTTGCCGTCCGGGCCGGGGAAGAACAGGTCGGGGTCGGCGCCCCGGCTCGAACCGAGGGCCGCCCAGGGCCGCTCGTCGAGATCGGGCAGAGTGATGTTGCTCCCCACAATTCCCAGATCGGTCATAGCACCAGTCCCTGTTGTCCTGTCCCTGTTATATCGCTTGTCGGTTAAGACGCTGTGAAGCGGCCGGGAAGTTCCCGTGATCTTTTGGGGGCACGCCCCCAAGGCCAGTTACAATCACCCGGTCATGAATCGTGGACCGATGCTCTATTTCGCTTACGACGCCAACATCGACCCGGCCAAACTCGCCGGGGTGGCGCCGGGCGCACAGTTCCAGTTCATCGCCCACCTGCCCGAATGGCGTCTCACCTTCCCCATCCCCAACGGCGACGGTTCGTTGCCGTCGGTTCGGCCCGAGAGCGGCAACACCGTCTGGGGAGCCGTCTTCAAACTTCCGGCCGCAGAGGTCGGCTGCCTCAACGACTCACAGGCCTCCGAGGGACGAATCCCCACCACAGTGCAGGCGATGGATCGCGAGGGGCGCCGGCACGACGTGCTGGTACACGTCGCCGAGAGCGAGCCCAACGGTGAGGGACATCCGGAGCCGGTGTACCTGGAGATGATGGTCAACGGCGGCCGGCACTGGAATCTCCCCGCCGGATGGGTGGCCAGCCTCGAGGAGTATCTCGAACGCTTCTGAGGGCTGCGATCTCCGCCGGTTGCCCCCAACCGGGTTGTCGTCGTATCCGGTCATGAACCGGCCGATACCGTCCCGGCCTTCAGATCAGCCGAAGCAGCGACCGCGGCCATCGATCCAGGGCCGATCGGGAACGGCGGGCACGGACTACCGTTCTGACTGTGAGTTCGCCGGACGGCCGCGGCGCCTGCGTCGAGGAAAGTCCGGACTCCACAGGGCAGGATGCTGGGTAACTCCCAGGCGGGGAAACCCGATGGACAGTGCAACAGAGAGCAGACCGCCGATGGCCGCTCAGGCGGCACAGGCAAGGGTGAAACGGTGGTGTAAGAGACCACCAGCGTCCCGGGTGACCGGGGCGGCTTGGTAAACCCCATCCGGAGCAAGGCCGAGCAGGGACAGGGTGGCCCGCCCGTCACGTCCCGGGTAGGCCGCAAGAGCCCGACCGGTAACGGCGGGCCCAGATAGATGGTCGTCACCGGGGTCTCCCCGGTACAGAATCCGGCTTACAGGCGGGCTCACAGGTTCGTGAGGGCCCCTTCGGGGGCCCTCACTCCGTCTGGACCTACCGAGTGAGAATCGCGTATGTGGCTCTCGCTCGGTCTCGCTGTTCGCCGGTGAGAGTTCCCCACGCAGGGTGCCCGCCGTCGGCAAGTTCCCGTCGAGTTCGAAGGCGTCTCCGGTCTTTGGATGTCATCTCCGCTGCAAGATCCAGTGGGTCGCCGACCAGAGCGAGCAAGAACACCAGATCCTGGCGCTGTGCCTCGGGTGCATCATCGACCGACACCGCGGCAGATTTTCCAATGACGGCCCCGAGGAGCGACGGACGAGGCA
>CBDUUY010000040.1:0-12925 GCA_965370535.1 uncultured bacterium | reverse complement strand
CTGCTGGCTTCACGCCGGGAGAGCGCCGAACCCTGAGCGCGGCCCGATGGGCTCCTAGAGATCCCGTCGATAGATCCGGTGGCGTTTGTGCCAGTCCACTCCGATCGGCGCCATGTTGCTGAGGATTGGGGTGTTGGCCTCGTCGATCTGCACCAATTCGGCCGACGTGAACCGGGAGTCGGGTGCTCTCCGTGCGATTTGGGCGTAGATCACCGCATTGGCTCCCGTGCCCCTGTGCTCGGGTACCAGGCCGATCCCCAGGAAATCCACCGAGGTGGTCCTGGCCTGTGCCCGCAGGAGGGTCAGCCACCCGAACGGCCACAACCGGCCCCCGGTCTTCTGCAGCGCCCCGGAGATGTTGGGGACGATGAAGAGGTGGCCGACGAGTTCGCCCCGGCACATCAGCATGATGACGAGGCGGGGATCGGCGATGGTGGCCACCCGATCGAGCACCTCATGGGCCTCCTCGTCGCTCAGCGGCCAGAACTCCCAGTTGTCGGCGAAGGTGCGGTTGTACACGGCTGCGATGCGAGGGATCCATTTGCGCAACTCGCGACGGTTGCGGAAGGTCTTGATCTCATACCCCGCCGACTCGGCGACGGCGTCGGCCAACTCCAGGAAGTGCGGGGGGATCTCGTGCTCATCGATGGACAGGCGGCCCGAGACGATGTCGGTCTCCTTCCTGAACCCCGCGTCCTCCACCAGTCCGGCGTAGTACGGATGGTTGTAGGGGACGGCCAACGCCGGAAGGTGCTCAAAACCGTCGACGAGCACCCCGAAACCCTCCATGGGCAGCATGCCCTTGGGGCCCACCAGGCGGGTCAGGCCCCGTTGTTCTGCCCAGGCGGCGGCGGCGTCGAACAGTGTCGTGGAGACCGCCGTGTCGTCTTCGGCATCGAAGTAGTAGAAGAAGGCGTCCTTGCGGCCCCGATATTCATTGGAGGCCCGATTCTCGATGACGGCTACCCGTCCCAGGACGTGGTCTCCTTCCACGGCCAGGAAGAAGTCTGCTTCCCCGCGTCGGTAGAAAGGGTGACGGCGGCGGTCCATCGCCCACCGGATGTCTCCCCGCAGCGGCGGGGCCCAGTGAGGGTGGCCGCGATACAGATCGAACGGGACCCGGTTGAACCGCGCCGCACCGCCTCGGTCTCCCGGTTCGATCCTGTGGACCTGCATCGGCTCCCTCACGACGGCATGGTCGAGTGGCAGACGCTAACCGCTCGCCATCCGGGGCGTACCCTTGGGGAACTCTCGAGGGAGGCCTTGATGCGTATCCGCAGGTCCATCGGCCTGATGGCCGCAATCGTGCTGGTTGTCGCCGCCTGTGGTGACGACGACGCCGGCACCACCACATCTGCAGAGATCTCGCCCACTACGACATCTGCGGCGGCGGTGACCACGACGGCGGCGGTGACCACGACGGCGGCACCGGCTACGACGGCCGCCCCGACCACGACGGCCGCCCCGACCACGACCCAGGCGGCCGATGCCCATCCGGTCTTCGGCCTGTCGTGGGCCGAGGTCTGGCCTGCCGACGGCGCCGTTGCCGTCTACCGGGTCACCCTGTTCGACGGCTCGCAGGAGGACCTGCCTGCGATCATCGAGTACGGGGTCGATTTCCGGGGCGAGACGTTCGATCGCCTCACCATCGGCACTCCCGAACCCGAGCACAACGCCATGGTGGTGTACCTCGATCGCAGCGACCCCTGGAAGGTGGGCATCAAGGCGGTGGTCAACTACAGCGAGAACGTTGCCGGCGGTCCGGTGATCATCGAGTTGTTCGACGAACCGACGGTATTCGACGGATCGCTGCCCATGGGGGAGTCTGCCCCCGTGGAGGTCGAGGTGATCCTGGAGTTCCAGGGTTCCGACAACCGGATGCCGGCCACCTACTCCGTGATGCTGGTGTCGCTCGATGAGACGGTTGAGGTCGCGTTGGGCACGGTATCCGGCACCGCCCTGATGCAGGGGAGCGTGGAGGGTGAGGAGTTCGTCGGAGGTACGGAACCGTTCGTGGCCGAGATGTGGCTTCACCCGCAGCACCTGATCGTCAAGATGGTCGGTGGACCGGCTTTCGGGAGTCTCGAGATCCTGGAGACCTGGGGGTAGGTCGACACGGATCACCGAACCGGGCACTACGGCGAACGATTCGGGTGTTCACCCCTCAAAGCACTCTGGCACGGCTCGGGCGACATCGATGAAGCCGGAGTGATGGCGATTCGAGTCGGCGCGCGCATTGAGACGGTTGCTCTCGCCGGGGACTCCAATGATCCTCCCGGTGATGCGCGTCTGTACGCTGGGGCGCTCAGATCCAGGTGCGCATATGGAGAATCCTCTGTTGGTCGGGTGCCACGATCCCATCGAGGAAAGAGAATGGGACGACAGGCCGCGCCTGCTCGCCCGTCCCGGCAGAGGTCGGGACCGGGAGGGGCGGATCGCCGCTGAGGGTGAGGGCCTTGAGTCGCTCTGCCGGACCCGTTGATCCCGTGAAATCCAGGCTGGCCTCAGACTCATCCGGCCTGATCGTCGCATCGATCGTCAACGGCCTCGCAGCGTATGCCTTTGCCATGCTCGGCCTGCGCGTCTACGGTCCCGAAGATTTCGCCCCGGTAGCGATCGTCTGGTCGATCTGGGCGCTGGCGGTCGCCGCGACCACATTTCCGATTCAGCATTGGGTGAACTGGCGGGCCGGGGTGGATGGCGGCCTCGGAAATGTGCGTGCGACGACACCCCGGATCGGTGCCTATGTGATAGCGGCTGCGGCCATGGTCACGGCGTTGGTGACCGTCACCATCCCGTCGATGCGGGAAGTGGCCGGGTGGAGCCTGTTGATGGCGGCACTGGTGGCCGGATCGGGGATCCTCGGCTGGGGCCGCGGGGTACTGGCCGCCGGGGGTGGCTATCGGGATGTTGCGATCGTGATAGGTGCGGAGAACCTGGTGCGCCTGGCCGCCGGTGTGATCGTGGTTCTGGCGGGAGGGGGAGTGCTGGCATTCAGTTGGGCATTGGCGATGGGCCCGCTGGTCCTGGTGCCGATGTCGACCCGGATGGACGTGGGGCCTATCGGTGTTCGGGTGCCACTCATTCGCAGCCTCGGAAGCCTGTCTGCGGCCGTACTCGTAGCTCAGGCGTTCCTGCAGTTGTCGCCGGTCGGCGTCGAGTGGATGGACGCCGAGGATGCCGAAGTCTCGGCCGTGTTCTCCACCTTTGCCCTATTTCGCTCCCCGGTGCTGATGGGTCTGGCGGTGGTCACTCGCCTGACTACCCCGTTCACGACCATGGTGGTGTCGGGAGACCGCAGCCGGTTCGGACAGTTGCTCCACTGGTTGGGAGGGGCATTACTGGTGGGCACCCCGGTCGCATTCTTCGGTTCGGGAACCCTCGGCCCGGCAGTCGTCAGGATGATCTTCGGCGAAGGCACCGATCTGGGCTGGGGGGAGACCGCCCTGGTGGGAGCCGGCATGTGGGTTGCATTGATCGGCGTGGTCGTTCTGGTGTTGCATGTGACCACCGAGTCCACAATCGAGGCGATGGTCATCTGGGGCCTGGCCGGAGCTGTGGCTGTGACCGTGGCAGTCTTCTCGACCGGGGCGGTCACCGGGGTCGCCAGGGGATTCGCCGCCGGGGAGATGTTGGCGGTGGCCGGGTCGCTGATCGCTCATTCACTGAGACTGCGCCGGTGGGGGCGCTCCTCCTAGGTTCGGGCCTCCAGCCAGTTCACAATGCCGTCGCACACCTTCTGTGCATCAGCAGGGCTCATGGTTGTGTGGAGCGGCAGACGCAGCAGGCATTCGGCCCAGCGTTCGGTCTGCGGTAGCGGCCGGTCCAGGCCGAGTCGTATTCCCAGCGGGGAATTGTGGAGTGGGACGTAATGGGAGTACAGATGTATGCCTCTCTCCCGCATGTGAATACGCAGCGCTTCGGCAGCCTTGGGCGATTCCAGCCTGACGAAGTAGGCGTGGCAGTTCGTCTCCCCGCGGGATGGGGAGGGGGTGAACAGTCCGGCTCTATCACTTCCCCCGAGGGTCTCTTCATAGACGTTCCATAGCGCCCGGCGCGAATCGGTGATCGTCTCGAGCTCTTCCAAGCCGGCCAGGAGCAGCGCCGCCTGCATCTCGGTCCCCTGAAAGCTTGATCCGACCTCGACCCACGAGTACTTGTCGACGGTGCCTCGCAGGAACGCCTGCCGGTTGGTGCCGCGTTCCCAGATATGGGTGGCCATCTCCACGAGGCTGGGATCATTGATGAACAATGCTCCGCCCATGGATGCGTGAACGTTCTTGGTGTGGTGGAACGAGATCACGCCGGCGGTGCCGAACGTACCGGCGTGCGCGCCACCGATCCGACTGCCCAACGCCTGGGCGGCATCCTCGATGACATGGATGCCTCGTTCTGCCGCCCAGGTCTCGAGCAGATCGATCTCACCGGGATCACCGGCGTAATGCACAGGCACGATCACCGATCCTTCGGGCGGATCGGCGGCCTCGAACTGGGAGACGCCGGCATCCATGCGACCGGGGTCTATGTCCACGAACGTGAGGTCGTATCCAGCCCTCAGGAACGCGTTGGCGGTCGACGAGAAGGTGTATGAGGGCATGAACACCCTGGTCGTTCCCGTTGCCGCGGCCAACAGCATGGCCGCCAACTCTAGGCCCGCGGTAGCGCTGTGAGTCAGCAGTACCCGATTTGGCCCGTATGTCTGCTCCAGATGGTGGGCGCATCGTCTGGTGAAAGATCCGTCCACATGCTCATCGGCCGCCAACGCTTCCAAGACGTACGTCTTGCCGCGGTCCGGCATGTGCGGTACATGGAAGAGGATTTCCTGCGAGATCATGGCCGATCCCCGGTCTCTTCGACGGTGCCAGCGTCGATGCTGCTGTAGCCGCGGACGACACGTGGTACGCCGCCGGCCGGGTATTCGGGGTGCAGTGCCACGCCTCACACCCTACAACGGCGTGGCTTGCGGGTAGCCGGGTTAGGGTTGTTCTGGGAGGAAGATCAGGCATGGCAACCATGGTCACCGGCGCTGCCGGGTTCATTGGCTCCAATCTCGTTCAGCACCTTCTCGAACAATGGCCGGATCAGGAGATCGTCTCGTTCGATCTGCTGACCTATGCCGGTCATATGGCCAATCTCGCCGAGGTGATCGATGATCCCCGTCACAGTTTCGTTCGAGGTGATATCGCCGATCGGGATGCGGTGCGGGCCGTCTACGAGGAGTACCGGGTGGACGGCGTGATCCATCTCGCGGCTGAGAGTCATGTGGACCGCTCGATTGCCGACCCCATGGCATTCGTTCGCACGAATGTGACGGGGACTGTGGTGCTGCTGCAGGAGGCCTCCCGGTACTGGCAGGGTCGGGATGATGTGCGGTTCCATCATGTATCGACTGATGAGGTCTTCGGTTCGCTGGGCACGGAGGGTCTGTTCTCGGAGACTACGGCGTATGCACCGAACAGCCCGTACTCGGCCTCGAAGGCGGCTTCTGATCATTTCGTCAGAGCATGGAGTGCCACCTACGGACTGCCGGTGGTGCTCACCAACTGCACCAACAACTACGGGCCCTACCAGTACCCCGAGAAACTGATACCCGTGGTGATCACGAGGGCGCTCGCCGGTGAACCGGTCCCTATCTACGGCCTGGGTGGCAACGTGCGCGATTGGCTCTACGTGGAGGATCACTGCAACGCCCTCCGGTTGGTGTTCGAGAAAGGCCGGGTGGGGCGTACCTATGGCATCGGTGGCGAATCTGAGGTGAGCAACCTCGATCTGGTCCGAGAAGTCCTCGACGCGTTGGATAGAGCACGCGGTGACGAACCGGGTGTTTCTCAGAGGCTCATCGAGTTCGTGGAGGATCGACCCGGCCACGATTTCCGTTACGCGATGGACCTCACTCGCATTCGCGAGGAACTGCAGTGGGAGCCGTCGGTGTCCTTGGTGGACGGCATCGCCCGAACGGTACGCTGGTACCTTGCTCATCGAGCCTGGTCAGAGGAAGTCCAGGCAGAGGTAGGTTGACTTCGCCGTGACGGAAGCGCCCGCTCTCCGGGGAATCGTGCTGGCCGGTGGGAAGGGGACCCGCCTGTACCCGGTCACCCTGACGTCGAGCAAGCACTTGCTGGCAGTGTTCGACAAGCCAATGGTCTATTACCCGCTCACTACCTTGATGATGGCCGGCGTGAGCGAGATCCTCATCATCTCCACCCCCGAGGATCTTCCCCGATACCAGAAGTTGCTGGGGACCGGGGAACTGTGGGGGATGTGCTTCGAATATGCCGAGCAGGCGACGGCGGCGGGTATTGCTGAGGCATTGCTGATTGGCGAGGAATTCACCGGGTCCCGTTCGGTCATGCTGACGCTCGGCGACAACGTCTTCTACGGACGTTTCGATTTCCTGAGGAAGGCTGTGGCGGGACACGGTGATCATGCCACGATATTTGCGTACCACGTCGATGATCCCTCTAGTTACGGTGTCGTCGAGTTCGATGGGTCCGGTCAAGCGCTCGGCCTGGAAGAGAAACCGGATAGCCCCAAATCCAATTGGGCTGTTCCCGGTCTGTATCTGTATCCGCCGGATGCGGCCGAGGAGGTCCGCCGCCTGACGCCGTCGGGTCGCGGCGAGTTGGAGATCACCGATCTCAACCGCCGCTATCTCGAGAGCGATCGTCTGCGGGTGGTGCGCATGGGCCGTGGTGTGGCGTGGTTCGATACCGGTACCGCCACAGACCTGCTGGAAGCCGCCAACTTCATTCAGGCCGTCCAGCACCGGCAGGGGTTGATCGTGGGTTGTCCCGAGGAGGTCGCCTACCGAATGGGGCTCATCGATCTCGGAATGCTCGACCGGTTGGTAGCGACTCTGCCTGATGGCGGGTACCGCAGCTACCTGGAGCGGGTGGTGGTGGAGACCGCGTGAACGCACCGGATCTCCACACCGATGCCGTCGAGGCCCGACCCGGGGGTATTCGGGCCGCCTGGCGTTGGCTGCGCTCCGATCCCAAACGAATCGCGATGATGATCCTCGGGCTAGCAATCCTGTCGCATATCGTCGTTCTGATGATCATGTCGCGAGGGTGGTTCTTCACTAACGACGACTGGGACTACCTGACCAGGGACGGCGTTGGCGATCTCTTCCAGCCACACGCCGGCCACATCACCGTCTGGCTGGCCGGTATCGGCCTGGTGGTCAAGCCGATTGGCAGACTCGACTATTGGCCCGTCTACCCCGCGGTCATCGCGATCCTCTGGTCGTTGGTGCCGATCGCCGCCTACTGGGCCTGGCGCCGATTGGGCGCCGACGCCATCCCTTCCGCCATCGGTGCTGCCGTGCTGGCCTGGATCGCGACCGCTGCATACATGCAATTCGGTCATGTATCGACGGTCTTCACCTTCGTGACATTGATTCTCGTAGTGCCGATCGACGAGAAACGCGTGGCTCTGAAACATGTCGCTGCCGCGTTTGGCCTGTCGCTGGTAGCGGTGCTGGCGGGATCGGCCGGAGTGACCGTGACGACGGCCCGACTGGTGATGTCTCTCGTATACCGGAAGTGGACCGGAGTGCTGTCCACGGTGCCGGCCCTGATCATCTATTACCTCATTCGATCGGCGGTCGTCACAGGCAGTACCGACATCTCTTTTGGAGTGGGAGACATACCAAAGATCCTGGAGATCGTCTTCCGGGCGGTTGGTGAGGGCTTGCGGGCTCTTTTCTTTCTTCCCGCGGGGTTCGAGACCTTGTCGGGGGCGCTGTTGCTGGTCGTGGCGATTGTCGTTCTGATCCGGGCCCGGTTTTCGTTCCGTGTGACCACATGGATCGCCTCGGGGGCCATTTTTGTCTTCGTTGTGGCCGTCATGCGATTCCTGAACGTGCCGTGGAGGATGGAGACGCTGCTGTCGGGGCATAAGACCATGGCAGCGATCAGCCCGGTCAGATGGGCCAACGTGGTGGTGATTCTGTTGATCGTCGCCGCTCTGCCGATGGTGGCGGCATGGGCAAAGGGGACAAAGGTTCGATGGCATGTCACTGCAACGGTGGGCGCAGTCATCCTGTTTGTCGCCATGAGCATGGCGCAGACCGTGCTGACCTATGGCCGGATATCCGACCTGTCGGTGAAGAGAGCCTCCTCAGTGGAGACCATCGCGCAGATGGTGAATGACGGCGAGCCCTACGTGAACCCGAGGGCTGAGATCGGCAGGAACGGGAAGTTCTTCACTGTCGGTGCGCTCGAGGAGTTTGCCGACGAGGGGTTGATCGAAGGGCTGCTTGGATCGGAGATCTTCACGGTGCGCCAGTTCGACCCCGTCGATGAGGCATATACCCGGGGTTTCATGCGGTTCACGACCTTCAGGCCCGGCAAGGTCAGTACCTGGACGGAAGTCGGGTTGCCCGGTGTAGATGGTTGTCTGCCGGCAGACGAGAACCTGGTCCTGGAGATCTCGTCGGCCGTCGTAATGCTCCTGCAACTGAGTGAGGACGACTTCGAATCTGGGTGGGCTGAACTCACCTGGACCGACGAGTTCGGATTTGGGAGGAAGAGTCTGGTTGCCGCCGATTTCGATGAAGATGGCTCGGTGGATGTGGGTACGGCGGCGGTGTTGGAAGGCAGTCCACCGGCTCGCGTGACCGTCACCGGCCCCGATCTCACCGTCTGTTTCCGGAGTCGATGACGGGCACCGCACGGTCGGGCCGGGGTGTCCGGTAGCTTTGGGCTGTCGACCATCGAAAGGTCTCCCATGTTTAGCACCAGGATCACCGAGTTTTTCGGTGTCGAGCACCCGATCGTGCAGGGCGGCCTGCAGGTGGTCGGGTCTGGGCATTGCGGTGGGAAACATTGATGGGGTTGGTGGCCGCCGATTCCCTTCAGGCCGTCCAGCACCGGCAGGGGTTGATCGTGGGTTGTCCCGAGGAGGTCGCCTACCGAATGGGGCTCATCGATCTCGGAATGCTCGACCGGTTGGTAGCGACTCTGCCTGATGGCGGGTACCGCAGCTACCTGGAGCGGGTGGTGGTGGAGACCGCGTGAACGCACCGGATCTCCACACCGATGCCGTCGAGGCCCGACCCGGGGGTATTCGGGCCGCCTGGCGTTGGCTGCGCTCCGATCCCAAACGAATCGCGATGATGATCCTCGGGCTAGCAATCCTGTCGCATATCGTCGTTCTGATGATCATGTCGCGAGGGTGGTTCTTCACTAACGACGACTGGGACTACCTGACCAGGGACGGCGTTGGCGATCTCTTCCAGCCACACGCCGGCCACATCACCGTCTGGCTGGCCGGTATCGGCCTGGTGGTCAAGCCGATTGGCAGACTCGACTATTGGCCCGTCTACCCCGCGGTCATCGCGATCCTCTGGTCGTTGGTGCCGATCGCCGCCTACTGGGCCTGGCGCCGATTGGGCGCCGACGCCATCCCTTCCGCCATCGGTGCTGCCGTGCTGGCCTGGATCGCGACCGCTGCATACATGCAATTCGGTCATGTATCGACGGTCTTCACCTTCGTGACATTGATTCTCGTAGTGCCGATCGACGAGAAACGCGTGGCTCTGAAACATGTCGCTGCCGCGTTTGGCCTGTCGCTGGTAGCGGTGCTGGCGGGATCGGCCGGAGTGACCGTGACGACGGCCCGACTGGTGATGTCTCTCGTATACCGGAAGTGGACCGGAGTGCTGTCCACGGTGCCGGCCCTGATCATCTATTACCTCATTCGATCGGCGGTCGTCACAGGCAGTACCGACATCTCTTTTGGAGTGGGAGACATACCAAAGATCCTGGAGATCGTCTTCCGGGCGGTTGGTGAGGGCTTGCGGGCTCTTTTCTTTCTTCCCGCGGGGTTCGAGACCTTGTCGGGGGCGCTGTTGCTGGTCGTGGCGATTGTCGTTCTGATCCGGGCCCGGTTTTCGTTCCGTGTGACCACATGGATCGCCTCGGGGGCCGCCTATATCTTCACTGTGGCCGTGGTCCGGTTCCTGAACAGACCGGTCAAGATGGACAGGCTGCTATCGGGCGAACTCAACCTGGGCTCGATCACCCCGGTCAGATGGGCCAACACGCCGGTGATTCTGTTGATCGTCGCCTCTCTACCGATGGTGGCGGCATGGGCGAAGGGGGCGAAGGCTCGGTGGCGGGTCGCTGTGATGGTGAGCGCAATCCTCCTATTCCTCGGCGGAAGTGTGGCGCAGACCATGCTGACCTACGATCGGATATCCGACAAGTCGGTGCTGAAAGCGGCCGAAGTGGAGAGCTTCGTGCAGTTGGTGAGTGCGGGCGAGCCCTTCGCTGAGCGGCGAGATCAAACCGGTCAGAACGGGCATTTCCTCACCGTGGGTGCGGTCGATGGATTTGCCAGCGAGGGGCTGATCGAGGGAATGCTTGGATCGGAGATCTACGCGGTGCGTCAATTCGACCCCCTAGATGAGACATACAGCAGAGGTATTCTGCGGTTCACCACCTTCAGGCCCGGCAAGGTCAGTACCTGGGCGGAGGTTGGAATGCCCGGTGTGAACGGTTGTCTGCAAGCAGACGAGAGTCTGACCCTGGAGGTTTCGTCGGCTGTCGTGCTACTGCTTGAACTGGATGGGGACGACAGTCGAACGAAATGGGCCGAACTCACTTGGAGTGACGAGTTCGGATTGGGGAGGATGAACCTCGTTGCTGCTGATTTCGATGAGAGTGGCTCGGTGAAGGTGCGTACGGCGGCGATACTGGAGGACAGGTCACCAGCTCGCTTGACGATCACTGGCCCCGGTCTTTCCGTATGCCTCAAGGGGGGATGACGGGGACCGGACGGCTGGGACGGGATCTCCGGTAGCTTTGGGCTGCCGACGATCGAAAGGCCAGCCATGTTCAGCACCAGGATCACCGAGTTGTTCGGTGTCGAGCACCCGATCGTGCAGGGTGGCCTGCAGGTGGTCGGTGTCTCCGAACTGACTGCTGCCGTTGCCAATGCCGGGGCCATGGGGTTCATGACGGCCCTTTCATTCGAGACGCCCGAGGACCTGCGCAAGGAGATCGCCAGGTGCCGGGACATGACCGATGGGCCGTTCGGCATCAATATCACTCTGCTGCCGTCGCTCACCCCGCCCGACTACCCCGGCTACCTGCAGGTGTGCGCCGAGGAGGGGATCGAGTTCATCGAGACGGCCGGGCGCAATCCCGAGCCCTTCATGCCCGTGGTCGAGGAGGCTGGCATGAAGGTGGTGCACAAGTGCACCTCGATCCGCCATGCACTCAAGGCGCAGAGTGTGGGAGTCCATGCCGTCAGCATCGACGGATTCGAGTGTGCGGGGCATCCCGGGGAGGACGATGTCACCTCGCTCATCCTGGTGCCACTGGCCGCCGATGCCCTCGACATCCCGATCCTGGCTTCGGGCGGGTTCGGTGACGGCAGAGGGTTGGTGGCGGCACTGGCACTGGGGGCCGATGGCATCAACATGGGCACCCGCTTTGTGGCGACCCGGGAGGCCCCGGTTCATGAGGCGGCCAAGCAGGCAATGGTCGATGGCTGTGAGTTGGACACCACCCTGATGATGAGATCCCTCCGCAACACCGCCAGGGTGCTGACCAACGCCACCTCACAGAAGGTCATCGAGATCGAGAGCCAACCGGGCGAGACCGACATCGCCGACCTGATCCCCTATGTGGCCGGTGCCAACACCCGCGACAAGGTGTGGGGCGAGGGCGATATGGAGGCGGGGATCGTCGCCGCCGGGCAGGTGATGGGCCTGATCCGGGACATCCCGACCGTGCAGGAGTTGATCGACCGCATCATCGGCGATGCCGGGGCGATCGTGGCCGGGCGATTGGCCGGGATGAGCACCGGCTAGTGGTCCGTCGCCATTTGGTGACTGGGTCTCTTGCCGGGCGGACTCGACCGTGTGATCGTCCGCCTGGTTGCCGGGTCGGGTCACCATTTCACCGACAGACCGCTAGCACCCCGGCGGGACTCTTCTGTCATCGGCGTTCTGGCGTGATCAGCCGCCGGTGACGAGCAGGATCCAGGCCGAGATCTGTTCGAGCACCTCCGGTGCCATCGTCTCGGTTAGGTGTGCGTACTCGGTGACCTTGCCCGTCTCGCTGTGCTGGAAGAGATGGTTGACGCCCGGCACGATGATGATCTCGGTGGCCGGGTCTCCTCCCTCCAGAGCGTCCTCCACTGCAGCGGCGTTGGAGACGGCGGGCACCTGCAGGTCCACTTCTCCGAACAGCGCGAGCACGGGAACATCGAGGGCCGCCAGCACGGGCCGGGGATCGAAGCGTAGGAAGTAGCGCATCCACGGGGTGAGGTACTCGGCCGCACCGGCAACGAGGTCGTCTATGTCGACCGCTCCTGCGATCGAGGCCGGAGCCGCTGCCAGTGCCACCTCTGAGATCCGCCGCATCTCGATAGCGGCAGAGTCGTCGTCGAGATCGGAGGCGGCCGTTGCGATGGCGCTCTCCGAGGAGCCGACCTGCCAGTCCACGATGTCCTGGGGGACACCCTCGGCCTCAGCGATCAGTTCGGTCTGCTGGAGCAGCACTTCGGCCCCGGTCTCGCCGGGGCCCGCCAGCATCACAACGAAGGCGATCGCCGGGTCATCGACGGCCACCAGGGGGGCGATCAACCCGCCTTCGCTGTGCCCGAGCAGGCCGACGGAACCGGTTTCCGGCCTGGCTGCCAGGTACTCGACTGCAGCCGCTGCATCGGTGGCGAAATCGGCGCTGGTGCCTTCGAGGACCCCGCCCGACTCCCCGTAGCCCCGGTCGTCGTAGCGGAGTACGGCGATCCCGGCCCGGGTCAGGTGATCGGCCAGCACCAGGAAAGGACGGTGGCCGGCCAGTTGCTCATCGCGATCCTGAGGGCCCGATCCGCTGATCAGCACCACCGCCGGGAAGGGGCCATTGCCTTCTGGGATGGTGAGCGTGCCGGCGAGGTCGAAGCCGGCGCCGGT
>CBDUUY010000039.1:0-13092 GCA_965370535.1 uncultured bacterium | reverse complement strand
GGTTGGGCTCCCGCCAACTCTTCGGATTGCAGTGTCACGCTGGGCTCGTCGGGCCCACCCTGCCCTGCCCCGGACGTGCCTACCCCTCCCGCAGCGCCTCCAGGAACGCGGGGCCGTAGCGCTCCAGTTTGGTGGGCCCCACGCCACTGACAGCGAGAAACTCGCCGTCGGTCTGCGGCCGGGACGCCACCATTGCCAGCAGCGTCGCATCGCTGAAGACGACATATGCCGGGACGCCCCGTTCGTCGGCGATGGCCTTGCGCACCCCCCGCAGTCGTTCGAACAGGGGCGAGTCCCGCAATCCGTCGTCGGCGGCTGCTCCGATACCGGACAGCGTCGCCGCCGGTGCCGGCCGAGCGGCCCCGGCCAGCAGGTCATCGCCGGTGCACACGTCACACGACCCGCCGCACTCGCCCATGTCCTCCCCGAAGTGCCCCACCACCGACCGGTGCCTGCACGACCGGCTCTCCGCCCAGTTGAACATCGCCCGCACCCGGCGGCTGTGCCATCCGGCCGTCTCCCCATCGGACATCCGCTCCAGGTTCACCACGTCGGCCCACGAGTAGAACAGGATGCAGTCGCTGTCCACCCCATCGCGGCCCGCCCTGCCGATCTCCTGGTAGTACCCCTCGATGGACCGGGGCATGTCCCGGTGGATCACATACCGCACGTTCGACTTGTCGATGCCCATGCCAAAGGCGATCGTGGCGCAGATCACCTCGATGTCGTCGTGGATGAAGGCATCCTGCGCAGCGGTCCTCTCGTCGGGTTCCATCCCCGCGTGATAGGGGAGTGCGCTGATGCCAAGGCTCCGCAGGTACTCGGAGGTCGATTCGGCCGACGCCCTCGAAAGGGTGTAGACGATCCCGCTGTCGCCACGCCGGTCCAGGCACAACCGCCCGATCGATTCCCGCGCTCTGATCCGCCGTCCGTCGTGGTCGCCCTTCTTGAAGACGTGGATCTTCAGGTTGGGCCGGTAGAACGACCCCCGGAATTGCATCGCATCGACCAGACCCAACTGCTGCTCGATATCGCGGGTCACCTCGGTGGTGGCGGTGGCCGTCAACGCCAGGACCGGAACCCCGAACCGGCTCTTCAGCCCCAGCAGGTTGCGGTAGGCGGGGCGGAAGTCGTGGCCCCACTGGCTGATGCAGTGAGCCTCGTCGACAGCGATGAGCGACAGGTCCACCCCCGATAGTGCCGACCCCACCGAAGCCTCCAGTCCCTCCGGTGCCGCATAGACCAACTCGTACTCTCCCCGGCGCAACCGCTCGATCCGCCGTGTCCTTTCGGCGGGTTCCAGGCTCGAGTTGAGGAAGGTCGCCCGCATGCCCACTTCGTCGAGACCGTCCACCTGGTCCTTCATCAGGGCGATCAGCGGCGACACCACCAGCGTCGTCCCGCCCAGCACCCTGGCCGCCAACTGGTAGGTCAGCGACTTGCCCGCCCCCGTCGGCATGATCCCTATGCAGTCCCGGCCCGACACCGCCGCCTCGATGATCTCCCGCTGCCCCGGCCGGAACGTCGGGTACCCGAACGTCTCGCCCATCACCCCGTCGATGGCATCGATTCGGATTTGATCGATATCCCGGGAATGGTTCTGCAGCGCCTTGACCGTGGCGGGGGTGAACTCCCCGGGATGCTCCGTCCAGGTACGCCGCAACCGGTCGAGCAGGGCGGCGGCCTGTTCCCCCTTACCAGCGGTGATCAGTGCTCCCAGTTCGTCGATCCGGCTTGCGACATCGGGCATGTCGGCGACGCTAGCGGGGGAGGGAGACAAGACCCTCAGCCCCACCCTCGAACACGCGGCGTAGATTGGGGGGAAGCCGCGATCCCAAAGGGGGAATGATGAGTGTGCACCGACACGCCGTGTCGATGGTCGTCCTCGCGATGATGCTGCTGTTGGCATCCTGCGGCGACGGCAGCGTGCTGAACACGGATGCCACCGCGGCGGCTACGACCCGTCCACAGACGGCGACCACCGTTGCACCGGCATCCACGACTGCATCTACCACTGCGGCTCCGGCCTCGACGACCGTGACGTCGACCGAGGTGGAGATCACCGGAATACAGACCGTCGGTGAAGAGGGACTCCTGGCGGTGTTCGTGGACTCGTGCGAGGCCGGTGACGACCTGGCTTGTGATGTCGCCTACATCATCGGCCCGGCCCATTCTGAGGAAGAGGACATCGGCTTCACCTGTGCCGGTCGTGGGGATTCCTTCTGCACCGGCTACGACCCCGACACGTCAACGGCGTTTGGGTACGGAGATGACCCATTCCTGGACGCTCTGGCAGACCTGTGCGGGGCCGGTGTTGTCGATGCCTGCATGGGCCTGTATGTCTTCAGCCCCATCGGTTCGGAGTATGAGGCATACGGCCTCGAAGGATCCGGCTGATCGCCCTGGGTGTGCCGGGGCACTACCCGGCGGCAGCCTCGCGGATCAGCGCATACAGAGCGGGCCGCGGATCGAACCTGCGGTCGATCAGGCCGTGGCGCGGGTAGTAGCCGCGATCGTGATCCATGAACGTATCCAGGAAGATGGCCGCATCGGGATACGCCCGGGCAGCCTTCAGCGCCTCCACCACCCGGTGGCCACGACGCCGTCGTCTTCGAAGCCGACGGCCTCGCTGTTTCGGGGGAGTTGCAGGTTGACCACGGCCCGCTTTCCCTCCCGCGCCGCCGCCGATACCGCAGCGGCCACCGAGTTGGCCACCGGACGGTCTTGCGCCGGAACTCGTCGAGGCCGTCGGTCGGCAGCGGATGCACTATGTCGCCGAGGTGGATGACGAACTCGGGCCTGAGCCGGTTGCAGAGGTCCACCACGAACCGGTTGAGATCGGCCATCAGGGCATTTGACGGGTAATCGACCGTCCCGTCGTCGGGGAAGCGAATGTGTGAGTCGGAGACAACCGCAAAGCGGAACACGCCCGGACGCCGCCTGTCGACTGTCGCTCCGGCATCGCCACCAATGAGAATCGAGGAATCCCGACGGTCAACCGGTGCGACGACGACGACGGAGACTCCGACGGCACCGATGGCTCCCCTTGGAACTTGGCCGGCCACGGTGCCGGGCTCAGCCGATGGTCGCCGAGAACGGTTCGGTGGGGATGAGCACCCAGGCTCCGCTCTCGGTGATGTATGAGGTCACCCGGATGTGAGGGGAACGCACCGAACCGGCCCTACCCCGTAGATCCCAGGCGATTCCCACCGCCTCGGTCAGGGACAGGCCCGAGTCGAGGGTGAAGGCTCCCGAGGCGGCGTTGGCGAGCGAGACGATGTCGGTGGGACTCGAGAAGCCGCTCAACTTGCTCAGCATCTGCAGAACGATGTCCCTCTGCCTGGCATTGCGGGTGTGATCGCCGACTCCCGGCACCATCTGCTCCACCCCGTCGACTATCTGACGGGTCTTCCGGGACCGTACCCACGCCAGCGCCATCTTCCCTTCGAGGGTGCTGCACCCTGCCGGGAGTTCCAGGTCGGGGGTGGTCTTGGTGTCGAAGGTGGGATGGTTCACACACACCTCGACCCCGCCGGCGACATCGATGACCTCGGCGAAACCGGCGAAATCGAACATCACAAAGTGGTCGATGGGGATGCCGGTGAAATCCTCGACCACCACCGCCAACAGATTCGGGCCGGATACCGCGCCGCACCCGTTGAGGGCGCCGTTGATTCGCGCCCTTCCGCCGCCGCAGGGGTTCTCCAGATAGAGGTCCCGGGGCAGCGACACCAGCATCATGTTCGATCCGTCGCTGGGGATGAGGGCCAGCATGATCACATCGGCTCGCCTGCTGCTGCCGATGACCCTGTCGGACCCGATGATGAGGATGGCGTTGTGGACCGAATCGGCCTCCGGAGCGGACCGGGGCACCTCCGGTGGGGGTGGGTACGGGGTGGTGGTGCTCGGGATCAGCCAGGGGGTCTCATGCGGGAACTCCTCGATGGTCGTGGTCGTGGCGGCGCTGGTCTCCTCGAGCACCGGATCCTCGACGATGGCGTCCACCTCGACGATGGAGGTTGATGTCTCCACCGCCGCCAACTGCTCACGGGCCGAAAGCGGGTCGAACTCCACCCGTTCCACCCTGCCCCACGCCAGTAGCACCAGGCCCAGTGGCACCAGCACCGCAAGCACGATGGCCGCCCCGGAACCGATTAGCAGCCACCGTTTCCAGTGGGGTCTTGCCGGGTCGATCTGTTCCTCGTGCGGTTCTGTCACTCACGCCTCCGGCCGAACTCACTGTATGGAAGCCGACACGGCGGCGATATCCAACAATCACAGGCGCCCGCTACCATCCCGTGGCCGTGCCCACCCCTTCTTTCCGCAATGTCGCTCTGGTCGCGCATGTCGACCACGGCAAGACAACCCTCGTCGACGCCATCTTGGGCGCCACCGGGGTTTTTGCCGCGCACGAGGTGAGGATCGACAGAGTGATGGACTCCAACGATCAGGAGCGCGAACGCGGCATAACGATTCTGGCGAAGGCTGCTTCCGTCGAATGGGCGGGGGTGCGCATCAATCTGGTGGACACCCCCGGCCACGCCGACTTTGGGGGGGAGGTCGAAAGGGCCCTGGCATTGGTCGATGGAGTCCTGTTGCTCGTGGACGCCGCCGAGGGGCCGATGCCTCAGACCCGATATGTGCTCAGCAAGGCGCTGGCCCGTGACCTTCCCGCGGTGGTCGTCATCAACAAGGTCGATCGTCCCGACGCCCGCACCGATGAGGTCGCAGACGAGGTCTACCAGTTGTTCTTCGATCTCGATGCCGGCGAACGCCACATAGATTTCCCCATCGTCTCGACTATTGCCCGTCAGGGCAGGGCGATGGCCGGGGTCGGGATTCCGGCCGCCGATGCCGACCTGTCGGCTCTTATGGATGCAATCGTCGAAACCGTCCCGGCGCCCGGCGGTGATCCCGATGCCCCGCTGCAAGCGATCGTCTCGAACCTGGACGCCAGCGACTATCTGGGCCGGTTGGCCATCGGCCGTGTCGTCGAGGGCACCCTGCGGGCGGGAGATCAGATCGCACTGTGCCACGGCAATGGCGAGGAGCCGCCCATCAGACGCAGACCCACCCGGTTGTCCGCATTCAGCGGCCTCGACAGGGTCGAGACCACCGAACGGGTCGCCGGCGACCTGTTTGTGATCGCAGGGTTCCCCGAGGTGGAGATCGGCGACACTCTCGCAGACCCCGACGATCCGCTGCCGCTGCCCCGGCTGCAGGTGGACGAACCCGTGCTGCGGATGACCTTCGGTATCAACACCAGTCCGCTGTCGGGGAGGGAGGGCAGATTCCTCACTTCCCGCCAGATCAAGGAGCGGCTCGAACGAGAGGTGCGTGGCAACGTGTCTATTCGTATCGGCCCGACCACCTCTCCCGATGTCATTGAGGTCTCCGGCCGGGGTGAACTGCAGTTGGCGGTGCTGATCGAGACCATGCGCCGTGAGGGTTTCGAACTGCAGGTCAGCCGGCCCGAGGTGATCATTCGCCAGATCGATGGCGTTCCCCACGAACCCGTCGAGCGGGCAGTCATAGATGTGCCCACCGAGCACGTCGGCACCGTGACCCAGGCGATCGCTCCCCGCAAGGGCAGGGTCACCGACTTGCGCCCCGGTGACACCGGGCGCACCGTGGTCACCGTGATCGCCCCGGCCCGGGGCCTGCTGGGCCTGCGGTCGCTGCTGATGACCACCACCCGGGGCACCGCCCTGATCCACCAGCACCACGACGGCTGGATGCCGTGGGCGGGCGAGCTCCCCGGCCGCATCGGGGGAGCGATGATCGGCGATCGCTCCGGTTTCGCAACCGGCTTCGCCCTCGAGAACCTGCAGAAGCGCGGCGAACTGTTCATCAGCCCGCCCGAGGACGTCTACGAGGGCATGATCATCGGTGAGGCCTCACGCCCTGATGAGATGGTGGTCAACCCCACCAAGGCCAAGGAACTCACCAACATCCGAACCCACGCCCACGATGAAGCGATCAAGTTGACGCCGCCCCGCATCCCCACCCTGGAGACTGCGATCGAGTGGATTGCCGAGGACGAGTTGGTCGAGGTCACCCCGGGCGCCATCCGCATACGCAAGCGCCACCTCGCCCACCACGAGCGCAAGATCGCCCGCAAGGGCAAGTAGCGGCCTGCCCGGTCGGATTGCCTGCCGCTTGCCTACTGCTCCGCGGGCCCCCACCTGACGACCATCCAGGCCAGTACGCCGAATCCCAGGAACGCCACGGCCAGAGGGGTGATCGTGCCGTCGTAGGTGTGGTCCACCAGCGAGCCGAGCAGTGCGCCGCCGCCGATCTGGACGGTGCCGATCAGTGCCGAGGCGGTACCGGCCACTCTGCCCATCGGTTCCATGGCAAGGGCGTTCAGATTGGGAGACAGCAGGGTATTCATCGATAGGAGCGTTGCCAGCAGGCAGGCGAACACCCAGAACCCGGGTCGGCCGCCGGTGGAGAGCGCCACCACCACGAGAACCCCTGCCACGATCATGTAGCCGGCGATGGCGTGCCCGACGATGCGCCGGGCCCCGAACCGCTGCACCATCGAGGCGTTGGCCAGCGCCGTCACCCCCATCACAGCCGCCAGGCCACCGAATATCAGGGGGAAGCGGTCCGCCATGCCGAACACGTCGTCGATGATCAACTGCGACGAAGCCAGGTACGAGGCGAACACACCGAACAGCAGGGTCATTGCCGCCGCGTAGGCCATGGCGGTGCGCTGGGTGACCACTGTCAGGGCGGCTCCGCGTATCCCTTCGAAAGTCAGTGAGATCCGGTTGTCTGGAGGCAGGGTCTCCGGAAGCCGAATGCTCCAGGCGGCGACTGCCCCCACATACACGACGCAGAACCAGAAGACCGCCCGCCACGGCAGTATCGAGATGATCGCCGCCCCGAGACTCGGGGCCATCACCGGCACCAGGATGAACACCGCCATCAGCAGCGACATCATCCGTGCCATCTGATCGCCCTCATAGGTGTCGCGGACGATGGCCAGTGAGATCACCCTCGCCCCGGCCGCTCCTGTGCCCCACAGGAAACGACTGGCCAGCAGCAGGCCGAACGATGGGGCCATCGCCGCCCCAATGGCCCCCAGTGCATAGAGGGTCATCCCCACATACAGCACAGGTTTGCGCCCGAACCGATCCGAGAACGGTCCGTACAGCATCTGGGCGGTGGCGAGGCCGACGAAGAGCATGGTGATGGTGGCCGAGATCTGAGGCGAGTCGGGGTCCATCCCGAACGCAGCCCTCATCTCACCGAAGGCGGGCAGCATCAGATCGATCGAGATCGCCGTCAGCGCCATGGTCAGCGACAGCATGACGAGCAATTCGCCCCGGCGGATGCCGCGCAGGCGATCCGGTGGTGTGCTCATGGCCTCCCGCCTCCGGGGATTTCGACGGCCCGCTGGGACAGGATCAACCGGAAGACCAACCCATGGTCTTCGCGAACGATTCCGTCGGCACCAGTACCTGGGCCCCGGTGTCGGTGGTGTAGAAACTGACCGGGATCGTGGGGGTATCGACCGCACCGACCGGGGTACCCCTCAGATCCCAGGCGATGCCGACCGCAGTGGTCAGTGACAGGCCCTCGTCGAGAGTGAACGCCCCCGGGACCGCTTCGATCAGAGCCACCAATTCGGCGGGGTTCGGGAACGACGACATCATCCCCAGCAACTGCAGGGTGATGGCGCGCTGGCGAGCGTTGCGGGACAGGTCGTTGACCCCCGGCATGGCTTGATCGACACCGTCGATGACCTGCCGGGTATGACGGCTCCGTACCCACGACAGTGCCATCGGGCCGTCTACGGTGTTGCATCCCGCCAGTAGTGCGAGATCGGGTTCCGTCTTGGTGTCGTAGGTGTAGTGATCCACGCAGATCTCCACCCCGCCGACCACGTCGATGACTCTGGCGAATCCGTCGAAGTCGAACAGCACGAAGTGATCGATCTGCACCCCGGTGAAATCTTCCACCACGATCGCCAGCAGGTCGGGACCGCTGACATCGCCGCACCCATTGAGGGCGGCGTTGATACGTTCCCGACCCCGCCCGCATGGGTCTTCCAGGTACAGGTCGCGCGGCAGGGAGACGAGTGTCAGATCGCTCCCGTCGGCTGGGATCAGGGCCAGCATGATCACGTCGGCTCGGAAGCCGCCGGCGTCCGACCCGATGATCAACACCGCGATGTGGTCCTTGTCTGCGACCGTCCCGTTGAAGGGAACGATCGGCGGAGGTTCCGCCACGATCGTTGTGACGGGTGTCTCCACCGCCTCAACGGCGCCGTCTGTTTCGGGTTGGGTGGTCGAGACGGCCACCTCAGCGGCTTGAGGCTGCTCGCTGATGACAATCCGGGCGGCGTCGGGGTCGAATTCCACCCGTTCGACCTTGCTCCACGCCACCAGCACCCGCACCGTCGGCACTGCGATGGCAATCACGATACCGAGGACCACTCCGGCGATGATCCAGCGATACCACCGCTTCCAGAAGGCGCCGATTCGCGCTGGACGCCCGGCCTCGCCGGGGGTCCCGTCGTTCCCCTTGTTTGTCTGGTCGCTTGAATCAGGGTCAGCCACAGTGACCGGCTCTCTGGTCGTCTCGATGGGTCCCATCCGATCCGGCTGCGGTTGGGAGGTGCATCTTACGGCCGTCTCCCGATTGCGGCTCGTGCGCAAGGCGGTTCTGCTCTGTCGTTGTGGGGAGGTTCGCCAAACCGATGTCGCAGCGGGAGTCGCAGGATGGATCGGCGGATTGATCTAGTAGAGGAAGATGGCGAACGCGTCTGCGCGGGGCATTGGTGGTGTACCGGCCAGTTGGTGACCCGGCCCGGCAGCCGGGCAAACGCCTACGGGGCGGGACTCGCCCGGCAGGAGACCCAGTCATCAAATCCCCGACGGGCTCCTAGGGATCGCAGGTGGCGCCGACCGATGTGTATCCCCACTGGACGATCACTTTGTCCACCACCTCGATCACCAGAGTGGCCTGGTCGGTGAATCGCCGCCCGTCGTCGCGGGTCATGGTCATAGAGCTCGATTCGAAAGTGAACGTCTGCTGACCCGGGGTGCCGCCCCCCGACCCGATGACCTCCAACTCGTAGCTGCTGCCGTCGGCGCCCCTCAGGTCGGTGGCGGTGATGGTGACCGTCACAGTTGCGGTTGACGCGGTCTCCCGGTAGTGGATCGCCGCCATGACATCGCCCTCGATGGCTTCGCCGGTGCAGGGGTCCTCCCCGGTCATCGTGCCTTCCGACCTGTCCGTCGTCTCGAAACCCTGTGCTTGTGTCGTGACCGGAGCCTCGGTCACGGTGACATCGGCTTCTGTTCCCGAGTTGAAGAGGAACGCCAACATGTTGGTGAACACCGCTACGCCGATCACCGCAATGGCGATCAGCCATGTGGCGCGGCTGCGGCGGCGGATTTGAGGCAGCGCCACTCCCCCGGGGGTGGGGGGCTGGGTCTGGGTTGCCGGCAGCGGCCGCGACCGGCGGGGCCGGGGGGCAGCGAAGACCAGATCCGTCTCTTCGAATCGGTCGCTCCCATCCGTCGCCGTCGGCCCCTCTGTCTGAGGCATGTCGGGTTCGGAGGTCTGATCCTCTATCCAGGCCTGGGAGTCCCGGAGGAGGTCGTTGGAGGCACTGGAGTCGGGGTCCCGTTTGCCGCCGACGGCCTCCCTGGCATCCCGGATCATGTCGGCGCTGCTCTTTGGCCGGGGCGTCTCGTCGGCCGCCGGGTTGTCGGGCATCGGCACTCCTTACGGTTGCTCAAGCGTAGGTGTCAGGCTCCCAGGAATCGGTCCAACCATCCCAGGAACTCGCCGTACCAGTGCAGTGAGTTCTGCGGTTTCAGTATCCAATGCCCCTCGTCGGGGTAGTAGACCAACCGGCTCTCCACACCCAGGCCCTTCAGGATCCCGTACAACTCGAGGCCCTGGGTGACGACCACCCGGTAGTCCTTCTCACCGTGGATCACCAGGGTCGGTGTGGTGATCGCAGCCGTGTGATCGGTGGGACTCCACTTCTGGATGTTGTCCAGACCGTCCCACGGGTATCCGCCGAAGGACTCGTGGCGCCCGTGGGTTATGTCGGTGGCCCACTGCCCCAGCAGGTTGGTGACCCCGGCGTGGCAGATGGCTGTGCGGTAGCGGTCGATCCGGCCGATCATCCACGCCACCATGTAGCCGCCGTAGGAGCCACCGGTGATGGCCATGCGGTCCGGGTCGATGGTTCCCGTGCCGATCAGATGATCGGTTGCCGCTTCGATGTCGCGCGTCGGCAGGTCACCCCACGCCCCCTGGATCGATTTGGCGAACCCGGTGCCCCACGATGTAGATCCGTGGAAGTTGACCGAAGCCACCACATAGCCGGGGGATGCGAACACCACCGGGTTCCATCGCCAATGCCACAGGTCGCCGGAGACCCCGTGGGGGCCGCCGTGGATGTTGTGGACCAGTGGCCACTGCTTGGAGTCGTCGAAGCCCGGTGGGTAGACGACGTACATCTGAATCTGGTCACCGTCGGCTCCTTCGAACCGGATGTCGTCCACCTTGCCGGTGTCGAACCCGGCCATCAGGTCGGCGTTGAACCCACCGATCCGCTGCACCGATCCGTTCTCGACGATCGCCACGTCTGCCGGTTCGGTCAGCGATTGATGCAGGCACCACACCGAACCGTCGCCGGTGGGGGTCGGGTCGGTGAGCCAACCCCCTGTGGCGGCCTTCACCGGGTCGCCTCCGGCCGTTGTGATCGTGTAGAGGTTCAGGCGGGCATCGTCCTCTGCAGAGAAGGTGAGGCCCTCTCCGTCGGGCGCCCAAGCCCAGGCCTCACACGACCGGTCCCAATCGTCGGTCAGCACGGTGCGTTCGGCGGTATCCCGTTGCTGGATCGTCAGGCGGACCCGGTCGGCGTAGAAGCCCGGGTATTCGACGGCGAACCCGAAGGCGATGAACTTGCCGTCGGGGGAGTAGCGGGGTCTCACTTGCAGGGGAGGCCCGTCGGGCCACAGCGGTTCTGGGGTTCCCCCCGGGGTGAGGGTGTAGACGGCGTAGCCGACCTCGTCGTAGGGAGCGCCCTTCGCCATGCCGTGGAAGGCGATCTCACCGTCGGGGGCGATGTCGAACGCCGACCCGGGTGCATCCAGGTCGATGGGACGATCCCATTCGGGGGTCAGGTCGGTGGGGTCGCCGCCGTCGGCGTCCACCCGGAAGAGGTGATGGATCTCACCGTCGGCCAGCCACTTGGTCCAGAACCGGTAGAAGCGGTCCTCGGTGGCCTTGGCCACCACCTTGCGGTCCTTGCGTGCCGCGACTTCGGCACGGGTCGCCTCCAGGTCGGGGTAACCCACGAGCAGTGCTGCCGGGAAGACTAGGCCGTTGCCATCGGGCGTCCATCGCGGCTGTTCGGCGCCCAGTGGCAGGTCGGTGATCCTCTGGGCCTCTCCTCCATCGAGGCGCATCACGTGCACCTGCAACTTGTCGTCATCGCCGTGCTTGCGGAGGAAGGCGACCCGGGTGCCGTCGGGGCAGATCGCAGGCGCCGTGGCGTCCTCATCGGGTGACGTCAGTGGTGAGACGGTCCCGTCCGCGGCGATCCGGTAGAGGCGTGCCTTGCCTTCGTTCTCATCGACGTCGTATGTCGTGACCGGGACGACGGCAAAGGTGCCGTCTGGCGCCACCTCGGGCGCACCCACCCGGTCCATGTTCCACAGGTCTTCCGGGGTGATGGGTCGTGGTGTCATGCCCCGATCGTATGCGATCGGCGGGCGGCGGAATCCAATACGGGGGCTACACCGTGTAACTCTCGCCCCAGTCGAGGGGCACGACCTCGATGTCGTCGTCGGCGAGGACTCTCCCGGCGATCCCCGTCACCCAACGCCGTCCCTCGTCGTTGAGGTAGAAATCGTGGATCGGGATCACCTGCTGCGGAGCCAACCGGCGGGCGAACGCGACCGACCGGGTGGTCGATCCCCACGGCACCAGCAAGGGCAGTGCCAGCACCGGGGCGGTGACGGCCGGTTGGTACGAGTCGCCCGGGTGGGTGAGCACGCCGTCGATCGTGTACGCCCGGTTGGGCGGTGCCGCTCCGGTGGGGATGACCTCGTGCTTGACATCCTCGGAGGACACCCCATCGGGGTCGGCGGTGGCCACTTCGATGCCGTCGGTCGCGAGCAGGACGGCGACGGCCTGGTTGGCATGCACCGTGACGTCGTCGCCGCGGTCGATCAGCCAGCGCACGAACTCGGGCTTCACGTGGTCGCCGTGCTCGTGGGTGATCAGGACCCGTTGCACATCCCCGATGGTGTCGAGGTCGATCACGCCGGTGTCGAAGGTGAAGAACCCGGGGTCGAACAGGGTGGTGCCATCCCCGGTGGTGACCAGGAGGCAGGAGTCTGCGAGGCGGCGAATGGTGGTCATCAGGCGACGGTAGCCATGTCGGCCGGGCCGCATCGGCCAAGGTCTCCTACGCTTGGGGGTGCCATGACCGATGTCGCTCTTGGAAATCAGCGCAGCGGCGGCGATCGCCGGGTGCGCCGGGTGTCTTTCCGTTACCCGGAGCGCCGCACCGGCTTCGACCGCAGGATGGTGGGTGTCTCCCGCTACCAGCGGTTCCTGGAGGCATACCGGCGCCGGGACGGCCTGGTGGCCGTGTGCCTGGCTGCGGTCGCCGTGCTCAACCTGGTGGACCTGGTGCTCACCCGGGTGCTGATCGACCTGGGGGCGTCCGAAGCCAACCCGATCATGGCCGCACTCCTGGCTGCCGGTACGGTCCCGGCCGCGGCCGCAAAGGTGGCTGTGACCGTTGCGGTGGTCACCGGTGTGTGGATGTTGCGCCGCTACCGCCGCATGCTCGAGTTCTCACTCGTTCTGTTGGGGGCCCTGGTGTTGCTGGCGGCGTACCAGGTGGGCGGAGTGCTGCTGCTGGCCCGCTGAGAGCGAGGGGCCCCACCTCCGGCAGACTCAGGGGTTTTGGAAGCCTCCGGACCATTCACCCAGATGGCGGAGCCAGGGGTTCTGGTCAGGTAGCGGCAGCCCAGGCTGCCGACAGGCTGATATGAGGCTCTTGTTCTCCCCCGTGGCGACGGGGGAGATGGGCTCGGCCGGGGA
>CBDUUY010000038.1:0-13092 GCA_965370535.1 uncultured bacterium | reverse complement strand
ACAGACGGGCCTACCACCACCATCTGGTCGCCGTCGTTCTGGTAGCCCAGGTCGTCGTTGGTGGGGACAAACGCTCCGCCGGGAATCGTGATCGTCCGGGTGATAACTCTTGGCTCCGCCGCACCCACGGGATCGCCGGACGAGCCGACCAGTACCGCCATCAGCAGCGCCACCGCCAGCAGCGCCACCAACACCGGCGCCCACAGCCTCCTCATAACAGTCACAGTCATTGCCGCTCCTCTCTCTCGGATGGACGGCACCACCCAATTATTGTCCTCGACGGCGGGGTGCGGGCGGCGATGATTCGTCCTCCGTACCTCAGTGGTCGACGCAACCGGCGAGCGCGTCGCCTCGACAATCGCACTCGCTCCGATGGGTGTGCTCTGGTTGGCCGCCTACATCGCCGCCCGACGAGCCGAATGACGGGCGGCCGCCCTGGGGTGCCGCTACCTCATCCCCAGAACTTGACGAACAGCGGTGCCAGCACAATGGCCGGGAGCAGGTTGGCCACCCGGATTCGTTTCAGGTCGAGCAGGCGGAGGGCGATCCCGATCAACAGGATGCCTCCCGCCGCCCCGAGTGCATCCAGCATCGGGTCGGTCAGCACCCCATCGAGGGCGCCGGCCCCGAGGGCGATCCCGCCCTGGATGGTGATGATGGTGAACGCCGAGGTCGCCACTCCCCAGCCGTACACCGAGGCGAAGGCGATCGAGGCGAAGCCGTCGAGGCCCGCCTTGAGCAGCAGCAGATCGGGGTTGCCGAGACCGTCCTCGATCGCCCCGATGATCGTCAGTGGCCCGACGCAGAAGACGAGCGATGCGATGACGAACCCTTCGGCAAATCCGGCGTGACGGCGGCGAGGCCTGGTGGTCTCCGGTGCGTCCACGTCTATCTCGAGTCCTCCGGAGCCTCCCGCGAAACGGCGCTGCAGGGTCTCGCCGAGTCTCTCCAACCCGTATTCGATCCTCAGAGTCTCTCCGATGAGAGCCCCTGCCAGGAGGGCGCCCAGCACCAGCACGAATTCGTCGGTGGCCAGGGTCTCCCGGATGCCGATGGTGATGGTCAGCAAACCCAACGCCGCCATGATCGTCTCCCGGAACCTCTCGGGGAACCTGGCCCCGGCGACGGCTCCGACAGCACTGCCGGCGAGCACGGCTCCGACGTTGGTGAGTGTCCCTATCAGCATGGCCCGCAGATGGTAGGGGAGGGTCCGGGCTCCTACCCGCCCTCCACCTCGCGCAGTGCAGCCATCGCCTCGGAGCGGACCCGGAGATCCTCGTCCACGGTTGCGAACATCAGGGCCTCGCGGCTCGGCCCGGCGCCCAGGTCGGAGATGGCCCGCACCGCCCTCCAACGAATCCAGGGGTCCTGGTCATCGATGGCGGCCTCGAACAACGGCCGGTACTCCTCGCTATCCAGGTCGGCGGCGGCGTCCACAGCGGTGCGGCGCACCATCAGTGACCCGTCCTGGTAGCCGGTGAGCACCGCGGCCTTGGAGACCGATGCATCCCGGGACATCGACAGAGCGGCCACCGCCGCCCTCCTCGCTCTGGGGTCGGACGACCCGAGGGCGGCGACCAGGGCCTCCCGGTGTCCGGGGTCATCGGCGTCGAGCAGATGCAGTTCCTCGGGCCTGCTATTCATGGGGCCATCGTGCCACGGCTCTGATGGCTGCAGGGCGCGTAGGCTTGTGGCAGAGCAACGGGGTGGAACTGGTGAGCAAACTGACTTTTAACCTTCCGGAGCCTTCGGCCGATTCCGCTGTCTCCCTGGAGCAGGCGATGCTCCAGCGCCGATCGGTGAGGGAGTACACGAACGAACCCCTCGACACGGCGGAACTGGGCCAGTTGCTGTGGGCCGCCCAGGGCATCACCGATCCGTCCGGCAAACGAACGGCCCCATCGGCCGGGGCGCTGGGCCCTCTCGAGGTGTACGTGGTCACCGCCGACGGTATGGCCCACTATGTGCCGGACGGCCATCGGCTGGAGCAGAAGATGAAAGGGGACCGGCGCAAGGCGCTGTCCTCGGCGGCCGCAGACCAAGTGAAGGTCGCCGTGGCACCGGTGGTGCTGGTGATCACCGGCGTCATGGCGAGGACCGCCTGGAAGTACGGCGGTGACCGGGCCTGGCGGTATGTGAACCTGGAGGCCGGTCACGCCGCCCAGAACGTGCTGCTGCAGGCTTCGGTAATGGGCCTGGGGGCGGTACCGGTGGGAGCCTTCGACGACAACGGGGTCATGGACGTGCTCGGGTTGCCCGCCGATCACCGGCCGCTGTACCTGATCCCGGTGGGCCGGCCTGCTGAGTGACGCCCAAAAGAGCCCTTCGACCTTGCCCGTCTCGACGTTGACATCGATGCGGCGGAAGGCCGGATTTGATGCTGTGCCGGGCATCAGTTTGATGCTGCCCGTCACCGGGGCCCGGGAGCGGACTGCTACCCTCGTGCCATGGACACGAACCGCTGGTGGTGGCCCGGGGAACGATAGGGTCCCGCCGCGACCAGACGTCGATGCCGGTGCCCGGACACCGGCGTTTTCTCGTTGGAGGCAATCGTGGAGAGAAAGACGGTCTTCTCGGGGCTGCAGCCCACCGGGAACATACACCTAGGCAATTACCTGGGCGCCCTGCGCAACTGGGTGGCGTTGCAGGACGAATACGACTGCATCTACTGCGTCGTAGACCTGCATGCGATCACGCTGCCGCAGGAACCCGCCGGGTTCCAGGCCGACCGCCACAGGGCCGCCAAGGTGCTGCTGTCGGTGGGGGTGGATCCCGAGCGCTCGTTGTTCTACTTCCAGAGTCAGGTTCCCCAGCACACCGAACTGGCCTGGATACTCGGCACCATCACCGGGACCGGCCAGTTGAATCGCATGACCCAGTGGAAGGACAAGGCCGATCAGGCCGGCTCGAACCTTGGTCTATACGGCTACCCGGTGCTGATGGCAGCCGACATCCTGCTCTTCCGCGCCGATGCAGTCCCGGTGGGAGACGACCAGAAGCAGCACCTCGAACTGACCAGGGACCTGGCCATCCGTTTCAACGGGCGTTTCGGGGAGGAGTTCCCCATCCCCGATCCGATCATCCCCAAGACCGGAGCCAGGGTCATGTCCCTGCAGGACCCGACCGCCAAGATGTCCAAGTCCGACCCGGATGAGGGCAGCCGCATCCTCATTCTCGATGACCCCGACACGATCCGGCGTCGGCTCAAACGGGCGGTCACGGATTCGGGAAGGGATATCCGATACGACTGGAAAGAGAAGCCCGGCGTGTCGAACCTCATCGAGATCCTCTCGCTGTTCACCGGGATGCCGATCCCCCGGATCGAGGAGGAATACGGCGAGGCCGGATACGGCACATTCAAGGAGGTCGTGGCCGAGGCCGTGATCACCGGTCTGGCCCCGATCCGCAGCACCTACCAGGCACTGGACGACGCCGAGGTCGCTCTCCTCATGCAGCGCGGGGCGGCCGAAGCAGGGGCGCGTGCCGAGGTCCTCCAGCAGCGGGTTCGCAGACTCGTCGGTCTGGACGGCTAGCGCATCAAGGTCGCGGCCTTTGCCCACTCCGGGGCTCCAGACTGCACTGGTACTCTGCCCTCTCTGGCCGGGGAGGCTGTGTGGAGATCGAAATCGGGATCGGCAAGTCGGGCAGGCGGGCGTGGGGGTTCGACGACATCGCCATCGTGCCCAGTCGGAGGACCCGCGACCCCGACGACGTGGACGTATCGTGGGAGATCGATGCCTATCGGTTTGATCTCCCGCTGATGGCCGCCGCCATGGATTCGGCCGTCAGCCCGGCCACCGGCATCGAGGTGGGCAGGCTCGGCGGCCTGGCGGTCCTCAACCTGGAGGGCGTGTGGACCCGCTATGAGGACCCCACCTCCGTCTTCGAGGAGATCGCAGCGTTGCCGCCCGAGACGGCGACCGCACGGATGCAGGAGATCTACCTGCAGCCGATCCAACCGGACCTGATCGGACGGCGGATCGGGGAGATGAAACAGGCAGGCATCGTCACCGCTGCCAGTCTCACCCCGCAACTGGTTCAGGAGTTCGCCCACCTGACGGTGCAGGCCGGTCTCGACATCCTGGTGGTGCAGGGGACCGTCATCTCGGCCGAGCACGTCTCGACCCGCACCGAACCGCTCGACCTGAAGGAGTTCATCTCGGGGTTCGATCTGCCCGTGATCGCCGGCGGCGTCGCCTCGTACTCGACGGCGCTGCACCTGATGCGGACCGGCGCCATCGGGGTGCTGGTCGGCGTTGGACCCGGCACCGCTTGCACCACCCGCGGCGTGCTGGGGATCGGTGTGCCCCAGGCCACCGCCATCGCCGATGCGGCCGGGGCCAGGATCCGTTACCTGGAGGAGAGTGGCCGCTACGTGCATGTGATCGCCGACGGCGGCATGCGAACCGGGGGTGACGTTTCCAAGGCGATCGCCTGCGGGGCCGATGCCGTGATGATCGGGTCGCCGCTGGCCGGGGCCGCTGAGGCTCCGGGGGGAGGCAAACACTGGGGCATGGCCACCTTTCACCCGACGCTGCCCCGCGGTACCCGGGTCGATGTGGGGATACTCGGCACCCTCGAGGAGATCCTCCTCGGGCCTGCCAAAGAGAACGACGGGCGCCGGAATCTGTTTGGGGCACTGCGGGTCTCGATGGCCACCACCGGGTATGCCGATGTCAAGGAATTCCAGAAAGCCGAGGTGATGGTCGCCCCTGCGCTCCAGACCGAAGGCAAGACGCTGCAACGCTCCCAACACGTCGGCATGGGCTGATGGCGGCAGGGGGAGTGCCCCGCGATCGGGTCCTGGTCGTCGATTTTGGTGCCCAGTACGCCCAGTTGATCGCCAGGCGAGTGAGGGAAGCCCACGTCTTCAGCGAAATCGTCCCGCGCGATATCGATGCGGCCGGGGTGCGGGAGCATTCCCCCATCGGCATCGTCCTCAGCGGTGGGCCGGTCTCGGTGTATGCCGAGCGCACCTATCGGCTCGACCCCGAGATCCTGGAGTTGGGGATCCCCGTCCTCGGCATCTGTTTCGGACACCAGGTGATCGCCCACACCCTGGGCGGCACTGTGACCCGCACCGATAAGGCCGAATTCGGCAAGACCGGCCTGGCGGTCCTTGGTCCCTCCGCCCTCCTCGGTGAATCGGCCGACGACCGGACCGTGTGGATGAGTCACCGCGATGCGGTCTCGGCTGCACCCCCCGGTTTCCGGGTGACTGCCTCCACGGACGACTCCCCGGTCGCCGCCATGGAGGATCTCGACCGTGGTCTGTGCGGTGTGCAGTTCCATCCTGAGGTGATCCACACGCCTCATGGCCAGAAGGTCCTCGAACGTTTCCTCTACGACGTCTGTGGCGCCGAGCCCACGTGGACCAACACCTCCATAATCGAGCAATCTGTGGCGGCGATCCACGAACAGATCGGCGATGCCAGGGCGATCTGCGGCCTGTCGGGCGGGGTCGATTCGGGGGTGGCCGCCGCCCTGGTGCACAAGGCGATCGGTGACCGCTTGACGTGTGTCTTCATCGACCATGGTTTGCTGCGGGAGGGTGAGGCCGAGCAGGTGGAGGAGACCTTCCGGACCAATTTCCACATCGACCTGATCCATGTGAAGGCGGCCGACCGATTCCTGGGCGCCCTCGAGGGGGTGGACGACCCCGAGAGGAAGCGGAAGATAATCGGCGAGACCTTCATCAGGGTCTTCGAGGAGGTCGCCGCCGAGCACAGCGGCGCCGGGTTCCTGGTGCAGGGCACCTTGTACCCGGATGTCATCGAATCCGGGACGAGGGATGCCGCCAAGATCAAGAGCCACCACAACGTGGGCGGCCTTCCCGAGGACATGGCTTTCGATCTCGTCGAACCGTTGCGCGACCTCTTCAAGGACGAGGTCAGGGCGGTGGGGGAGGAACTCGGCCTGCCCGAGGACCTGGTGTGGCGCCAGCCCTTCCCGGGCCCCGGCCTGGCGGTGCGGATCATCGGGGAGGTGACCAGAGAGCGGCTCGATCTGCTGCGAGCTGCCGATGCAGTGATCCTCGAAGAGATCCGCAGGGCGGGACTCTACCGGGAGATCTGGCAGGCGTTCGGGGTGCTGCCTGCGATCCGTTCTGTCGGGGTGCAGGGCGATGAACGCACCTACGCATATCCACTGATCGTACGGGCGGTCACCAGCGAGGACGCCATGACAGCCGATTGGGCCCGGCTCCCGTACGAGGTGCTGGAGCGTATCTCGACCCGCGTGATCAACGAGGTGCCCGGCATCAACAGGGTCGCATACGACATCTCGTCGAAGCCGCCGGCCACGATCGAGTGGGAGTAGCCGGGGATCCTCAAGCGCAGCCATTAGCGAGTCGATAACCGCGTCTGGGTACCTGCGATTCGAGGAGCCTGGATGTGCCCGTGATAGACGACCCCGACCTGCGTGCTCTCTTTGCCGAAGAGGTGACCGAGCGCTCTTCCCGGTTGGTAGAGGCCGCCCAGTTGGCTCGTTCGGGGACCGCTACCGACGGCGATCTCGACGTGTTGCGGCGCGAGGCACACACCATCAAGGGAACTGCCCGGATGATGGGATTCACTGCTATCGGCGATGCCGGATTGGCCGTAGAGCAAGCGGTGCCGCATGTCGAATCACCGGTTGTGGCTGCCGCGATAGAACGGCTCGGAGGGACGTTTGCAGAAGCCGTCGAAGCCGATCCGGGATTGGGGACCCCGGCGATGGCGGAAGCGGTTGCAGCCCTGTCGGTGGCACTCGGCGGCGAACCTCCACCCGACGACACCCCCGACCCGGGGGGTGATGACTCCGGCGCCGTCTTCCCTGAAGCCGCCCCGGCCATCCCTGCTGGCCCCGCACCCGTCTCGGACTCGAACGACCTCGGTGGCTTGCTGACGGCCCTCGACAGTTGGGTTTTCGGTGAGACGGTCAGGGTCAACGCCGCCAGTCTGTTCAGGCTGATCAATGAGATCTGCTCTTTGCGGGTGGACACGGAGGTCCTGGAAACCCTGGTGCTGGCTGCCACCCCGAATGGGGGCGCCGGCCCGGACCCGGACCTGTTGAGCCGATTGCGGGCAGAGGTGATGCGCACCGGACGTGATGCCGGTGACCTGCAGCGCCGGGCGATCGAACTGGCCTCGGCCCCCGTGTCGGAGATCACCAATACCTTCCCGCAGTTGCTTCGCTATCTCGCCAGGAAGATAGGCAAGGAGGTCCGGTTCGAGTTGGTCGGCGACGACCTGATGGCGGATCGCCAGGTGCTCGAGCGTATCGCCGATCCGCTGCGTCAGTTGCTGGTGAATGCGATTCACCACGGCCTCGAACCCGCCGCGGAGAGACTGGCTGCGGGAAAACCCCGGACCGGCCGGGTATCGCTGCGGCTCAGTGTCAAGGAGAACAAACTCGAGGTGGTCGTGGAAGACGATGGGAGGGGGGTGGATTGGCCTGCGGTGCATCGAAAGGCGATGGGGCAGGGTCTGGTCTCTCAAGGCGCCCCTGCCGAACTGGATCGTCTCAGGTCCCTGCTCTTCACCGCTGGATTCGGGACGGCAGAAGCATCGGATCTGGTGACTGGGGACGGCCTGGGACTGTCGGCGGTCACCGAAGCCGTCGAGGCTCTCCATGGGACCGTCACGTTCGAGACCGCCCCCGGTGAGGGAACCCGGGTAGTGCTCGTGGTGCCGGTCTCCAGAGCGCTACAGGATGTGATCTTGATCAAGGTGGCCGGCGAGCAGTGGGGAATCCCCGAGATCGCAGTGCTCGACAGGTTCGGGGTGGCCGACATCTCTCTCGATGGCACGGCCCCACACCTCACATTCGGTTGGGGAGGCTCCCATATCCCCGTCTACTCCTTTGCCGAGGCGGCAGGGCTGACCGCCGTCGAGGAACCCCGGAACTTGCTGGTTGTGTCCATCCCCTCGGGTCCGGTTGGATTCCTGGTCGATCGCCTGATAGGGGCCAGGCAGATGGCGGCCAGGGAATTGGGCCCGCTGCTGGACGGAGTGCCTCACCTGACCGGCGCCGCCCTGCTAGGCGGCGGTGACGTGGTTGTGCTGGTCGATCCCGCCCGACTCGCCGAGCGAGCCTCGGCGGCGGCCGATCGTGATGAGACGCGGTACCGGGTGCTCGTGGTGGATGACTCGCCCGGCGCCAGGCAGTTGGTGGGCGGGGCACTCGGGTCGGCAGGCTTCGAAGTCGCGCTGGCAGGTACCGCCGCCGAAGCTCTCGGCCACCTCGAAAGGGAGCAGGTGGACGGCATCGTGCTCGACTACGTGATGCCGGATATCGATGGGGCGTCACTGGCCCGGGAGATCAGGAGCCGGGGGGTGACTGTTCCGATCGTGGTGCTCTCCGGGCTGGCGACACCTCGGGATCAGGCCCTGGCACTGGAGGCAGGTGCGAACCTCTACTTCGACAAGGACGATGTGCGCCGCGGGGCGCTGGCCGGGGCGTTGCGAGATCTCATCGGAGACACGGCACCCTGCGGGTGAGGGCCGCAGCCTGGTCGCGGCCGATTCGTATACTCGGCCCCCGTGACCGAGTCCCCCCTGTTCGATGACCTGAATCCGGCGCAGCGCGAGGCCGTGGCCGTCACCGATGGCCCGGTGCTGGTCGTGGCGGGCGCGGGCTCCGGCAAGACCAGGGTGCTCACCTATCGGATCGCCCACCTGATCCGCGACCTCGATGTGTCGCCGTAC
The DNA here is from genome assembly GCA_965370535.1 of uncultured bacterium. Lineage (GTDB taxonomy): Bacteria > Actinomycetota > Acidimicrobiia > Spongiisociales > UBA11373 > JAHJML01. The sequence goes on along the minus strand of CBDUUY010000038.1, from coordinate 4,405 downwards.
TCGATCCTGGCCATCACGTTCACCAACAAGGCCGCCGACGAGATGAAGCAGAGAGTCGGCAAATTGGTCGGCGGGGTGTCCAGGGGCATGTGGGTCTCCACCTTCCATAGTGCCTGCGTGCGCATCCTGCGCAGAGAGGCGCACCGGCTGGGATACCGGTCGTCCTTCTCGATCTACGACGACATCGATGCCCGCCGACTGGTCGAGTTCTGCGTCCGCGACCTGGATCTCGACCCCAAGCGGTTCCCACCCAAACAGATCCGGGCTGCGATATCCAAGGCCAAGAGCGAGTTGATCGACTTCGAGTCGTTTGCCTCGGCGGGGAGCGGGCCCTATCACGAGCGGATCTCCGATGTGTACCGCCTCTATCAGCAGCGCCTGTTGGAGGCCTCTGCGATGGACTTCGACGACCTGCTGATGGTCACCGTCGAGTTGTTCGGGGCGTATCCGGAAGTGCTCGACGAGTACCAGAATCGCTTCCGCTACATCCTGGTTGACGAATACCAGGACACCAACCATGCCCAGTACCGGTTGGTTCGGTTGCTGGGTGCGAAACACCACAACGTGTGCGTGGTGGGCGACAGCGATCAGAGCATCTATGCGTTTCGGGGCGCCGACATCCGCAACATCCTCGAGTTCGAACGCGACTATCCCGACGCCAGGATCGTGGTTCTCGACCGCAACTACCGGTCCACCCAGACCATTCTCGATGCCGCCAATGCCATCATCGGTAACAACGACGGCCGCAGTCCCAAGCACCTTTGGACCGATCTGGGCAAGGGCGTCCCCATCAGCCTGTACAAGGCCGAGGACGAGCACGACGAGGCGGCCTTCATCGCCGAGACGCTGGGGGACCTCGAGGAGGATGGCATCTCCGCTTCGAGTGCCGCCGTCTTCTACCGCACCCATGCACAGAGCCGGGTGATCGAGGAAGTGTTCGTCCGCTACGGCGTGCCCTATCAGGTACTGGGCGGTCCCAAGTTCTACGACCGGCGCGAGGTCAAGGACGTGCTGGCCTACCTGCGAGCGCTGGTCAACCCCGACGACCAGGTTGCGTTGAAGCGGATCATCAACGTCCCCAAGCGGGGTATCGGCTCCACATCGATCGGCCACGTGGACCGGCTCGCGGAGGCGGAGCAGATCCCGTTCGCTGAGGCCCTCGGTCTGGTGGAGGACAACATCAGGATCACGGCGAGAGCCAGGCGGGCAATCGCCGAGTTCCTGGCGGTGCTGGAGGAGCTCCGGGTGCGGGCCGAAGACGGCCCGAGGGCGGCACTCGAGGCGGTGATCGAAGTGACCGGCTACCAGGCCGGACTGGAGACGGATGGGTCTCTCGAAGCCCTGAGCCGCCTCGAGAACCTGAAGGAGTTGCTGTCGGTCGCCGAGGAGTTCGAGGCCACAGGCCCTATGAGCACGGCCGACGATGACGAGTGGGAGCAGGCCGGCGGCCTGCGGCGGGTGGCGATGTTCCTCGAATCGGTCAGCCTCGTCTCCGACGTAGACGACCTCGATGACGATGCGGGGGTCGTCACCTTGATGACCCTCCACAACGCCAAGGGCCTGGAGTTCCCGGTGATCTTCATGCCCGGTGTCGAAGAAGGGGTGTTCCCCCACATACGTTCACTGGGAGACCCGGCTCAGTTGGAGGAGGAACGGCGGCTCTGCTACGTGGGCATCACCAGGGCCATGGAGCGTCTCTACTTGTCGCTGGCCACCACCAGGAACCTGTGGGGAGCCACCAACTACAACTCACCCAGCCGGTTCCTCAAGGAGATCCCCGAAGCGCTGATGGAGATGTCCCCGAAGCGAAGGAGGCGGCCGGATCGGGAATCTGTGACCCCGCCCACCCCCAGGCTCGAGGGGTCGGCCGTGGTCGCCGGAGACCGGGTCGGCCATCGGCAATGGGGCAACGGCACGGTGGTGGAGACGTCCGGTTCGGGGGAGAGGGCTGAGGCGATCGTCGATTTCGACGAGGGGGGCCGCAAGCGCCTGCTGCTGGCCTGGGCGCCGCTGGAGCGGGTGTGAGCCGCCCCGCCGGGCCGATGTGCCTCCGCGTGGGGTAACCTGCGCCCCGGTATGCCCCGTCGGATTCTCATCGCCAAACCCGGCCTCGATGGTCACGATCGCGGCGCCAAGGTCATTGCCAGGGCACTGCGGGACTCCGGGTGCGAGGTCGTCTACTCGGGCCTCCACCAGACACCCGAGCAGATCGTCGAGACCGCCATCCAGGAGGACGTCGGCGGAATCGGCATGTCGGTGCTCTCAGGAGCGCACATGACGTTGTTCCCCAGGGTGGTGGAACTGCTGGCAGAGCGGGATGCGAGCGACATAGTGGTATTCGGCGGGGGAATCATCCCGCAGGCGGATATCGATGTGCTCGCACAGCAGGGCCTGGCCGCCATCTTCACACCCGGGACGCCACTCACCGAAGTGGTGGAATGGGTGGACGAGAACATCCCGGAGCACTGAGGGAAGGAACCCCGTGGACCTCTTCGAATATCAGGGGAAATTGCTGTTCGCCCGTAAGGGGGTGCCGGTGCCCCGGGGTGTGGTCGCTCGCACGCCTCAACAGGCCAGAGCGGCCGCCGAGGAGATCGGCGGCACGGTTGTCGTCAAGGCCCAGGTCCAGGTGGGCGGCAGGGGCAAGGCGGGCGGCATCAAGTTGGCGAAAGGACCCGATGAGGCCGAGGCTCTGGCAGGGGAGATCCTCGGGATGGACATCGAGGGGCACACCGTCGGCATCGTCCTGATCGAGGAGGCCTTGGACATCGCCGCCGAGTACTACGTCTCGTTCACTCTGGACCGCGGAGCCAAGCAGCACCTGGCGATGGTGAGTGCCAGGGGAGGCATGGACATCGAGGCGGTGGCGGCGGAGGATCCGGCTGCCGTCGTCAAGGTCCACATCGATCCGGTGATGGGGTTGACCGAGTGGCAGGCCAGGGAACTCGTCTATCGGGCAGATCTGGATCGGGGAACTGCCCGCAAGGCGGCCGCCGCCCTCATCGAGTTGTACCGGGCCTTTGTCGACCTCGACTGTGACCTGATCGAAGTGAACCCGCTGATCCTGACCGGTGATGGTGAGATCGTGGCCATCGACAGCAAGGTGACGCTCGACTCCAACGGCTTCTTCCGTCATCCAGATTTCGAGGACTTCCGGAAGGATCTCGCTGAGGACCCGCTCGAGAAGATGGCCAGGGAGCGCGACCTCAGTTTCATCAAGCTGGACGGTTCGGTGGGGATCATCGGCAACGGCGCAGGCCTGGTCATGTCCACACTCGACGTGGTCTCGCTGGTGGGCGGGTCGGCAGCCAACTTCCTCGACGTCGGAGGTGGCGCCGGCGCCGACACGATTCGCAACGCCCTCGATGTGCTCACCAGGGACCCTGCGGTGCGGGCAGTGCTGATCAACATCTTCGGCGGCATCACACGCTGCGACCTGGTGGCGCAGGGCATCGTCGAAGCGTTGGAGAGCCTGGAGCTCCCCTGGCCGATCGTGGTGCGGCTCGATGGGACCAACGCCGTCGAGGGCAGGGCGATCCTGGCAGAGGCGGCTTCGGAGAAGGTCAGGCCGGCGGCGACGATGAGGGAAGCGGCCGAGAAGGCCGTCGAGTTGGCGGGAGGCGCCTAGATGGCGATCTACATCGATGAGGGCACCAGACTGGTCGTCCAGGGCCTGACCGGCCGGGAGGGTGGCTTCCACTCCTTCCGCAACCGGGACTACGGGACCGATCTGGTGGCCGGAGTCACCCCCGGCAAGGGTGGCAGCGAGGTCAGGGGAGTTCCCATATTCGATACGGTCACCCAGGCCGTCGAGGCGACGGGCGCCAACACGGCGATGACCTTCGTACCTCCCCCGTTTGCCGCCGATGCGGTTCTCGAGGCTGGGGCGGCAGAGGGCATCGACCTGATCGTGTGCATCACCGAGGGCATCCCCGCCCAGGACGAGGCGAAGGTCTACTCCTACCTGCAGGCCACATCGTGTACTCCGTTGATCGGCCCCAACTGCCCGGGTGTCATCTCGCCGGGCAAGGCCAATGTCGGGATCATGCCCCATGAGATCACCCTTCCGGGCCCGGTGGGGGTGGTGTCCCGCTCGGGCACTCTGACCTACCAGGCGGTCCACGAATTGACCACCAGGGGCATCGGCCAGACCACCTGTATCGGCATCGGCGGTGATCCGGTGCCCGGCACCTCGTTCGTAGACGTGCTCCAGCGGTTTCAGGCAGACGGGGAGACGGAGGCGATCGTCCTGATAGGGGAGATCGGCGGTGAGGCCGAGGAGCAGGCGGCCCTCTACATCGACGCCGAGGTGACCAAACCCGTGGTGAGTTACATCGCAGGTGTCACCGCTCCCGCCGGCAAGAAGATGGGTCATGCCGGGGCGATCATCAGCGGGTCCAGCGGC
>CBDUUY010000037.1:0-13128 GCA_965370535.1 uncultured bacterium | reverse complement strand
ACCAATTCGTTGTATGCAGGTGTCACTCCCATGCAACTCCTCCGACTCAGCGCTCACCCCGCGTGTTCGCGGAGACTGCCCTCTGTGCACAGCATAGCGCTGCGGAGAGTGCGTGACCAGCAACGAACGGTGGCCCCGGTGCAGATGGGAATCAGCGGCGTTTGCGACGCCGTGACGGCGGCGCCGCAGACTCCCCTGCGAGGTCGGCATAGGCCCGCAATGCGTCTTCCTGCTCCGCCGTCAGATGATCGGGTACCTCCACCAGCACCTCCACCAGCAGGTCGCCCTTGCCGCGGCGACGGAGCCGCGGCAGGCCCATCTTGGAGAGCTTGAACACCGACCCCGGCTGGGTGCCCGGCGGGATATCGAGCTCAAAATCCTCACCTGCGATCACCGGGATGGTCCGGTTGGTGCCGAGGGCCGCCTCGGCCAACCCCACCTTCACCCTGTGGATCAGATCGGCGCCGTGCCGCTCGAACCGGGGATCGGTCTCGACCGCCACCTCGACATAGAGATCACCGGGCCTGCCGCCCGCCTCGCCTGCAGCCCCTCTGCCGGGAATCCGCAACCGCGCACCGTCGTCCATACCGGCGGGGATCTTCACCTCTACCGCCCGCTCCCCGATGCTGCTACCCACCCCGTGACAGGTCCCGCACGGCTCGGTGATCATCCTGCCGCGGCCCCGGCAGCGGTCACAGGCCGTGATCGCCATCGTGGCGCCCAGAATGGTCTGCCGGGTCACCCGCACCGAACCCTGACCCCGGCACCGATCGCAGGTCTCGAGTTGGGTGCCGGCCGCCGACCCACTGCCCGAGCAGGCCTCACACGGGATGGCGGCCTCGAAGCGGACCTCCCTGGTAACTCCCGTGGCGGCGTCCTCCAGGGTCACCTGCACCCTGACGCCCACATCGGAGCCCTGGGCCGGCCCGGTCGGGCCTCCGCCGAATCCGAAGCCACCACCAAAGAAGCGGGTCAACAGGTCGTCTACACCGGCGAAGGACGAGAACAGGTCGCCGACATCGAAAGAGCCACCCCTGTCGTAGGAGGCCCGCTTGGATGGATCGCTCAGCACCTCGTACGCCTGGGCGATCTCCCGGAACCGCTCCTCGGCCTTGGTATCGCCGGGGTTTGCATCGGGGTGTGTCTCCCTGGCGAGGCGGCGGAAAGCCCTCTTGATCTCTTCCGAGCTCGCGTCGCGGCCTACCCCGAGGATGCCGTAGTAGTCCACCATGGTCAGCCGCCCAGGCTGTCGCCGAGGGCGTCGGAGATCTCTTCGACCACCCGAATGGTGCGGCGGTAATCCATCCGCATCGGTCCGAAGACGCCCATATGCCCCGATGCCCCCGCCGCCTCGTAGGGAGTGGAGACGACCGCGAGATCTTCCTCACCTACCGGGAGCTCGGCACCCAACCTCACACTGGTGCCGGGACTGTCCTGATCGAGCAGACCGGCCACGCCGGCTTCCCTGTCGAGCACTGCGAGGATCCGATGCAGTTTGGCGAGGTCCTCCCACAGCGTGGTCATCCGACTCGTGCCACCGACATACACCTTGCGCTGAGCGCCGACGGCGGAATCGATGGCTTCGAGCGCCCGGTCGTAGACGTCCAGACCGACCGGCGGCAGGCCGGCAGCGACCTCACCCCTGTCGAGAGTGATCCCTTCACCCAGCACCACACCGGTCAATCGGTCCAGCAATGCCTCGCCGGCGGAGGTGACCTCGGCGGGGGTGGCCGGCCCTGCCAGGTGGAGCACCATCTGGTTGACGTTGCCGTTGCCGGTGACGATCACCACCAGCACCTCGCTCGGCTCGACCGGGATCAGGTGGGCATCCCGGATCATCTGGCCGTGCAGGCCGGGGCCGACGACGACGGCCGGGTAGTGGGTGACCTCGGAGAGCAGATCCGAGGTCTGCCTCAACATTCGGCCCAATTCGGTGTGCATCGAGGAGAAGAAGGTCTCGATGCGAGCGTGAGTAGAGCGCCGCAGTGAACCACGCGACAGATGGTCGAGGTAGTAGCGATAGCCCCTATCGGTGGGGATACGGCCCGCCGACGTGTGGGGTTTGACGATGTACCCCTCGCCTTCCAGAACCGCCAGTTCGTTCCGCACCGTGGCGCTGCTGCAGTCGAGGCCGCACTCCACGATGGCGCGCGATGAGATCGGCTCACCGGAGCTTATGTGCTCCTCCACCAGTTCCCGGAGAATGGCCGCTTTGCGATCGTCGAGCATACGGACAGAATAGCAGCGCTTAGCAGTCATCCACGGTGAGTGCTAACACCGCCCTGGCCACCTCGTCGCCGAGAAGAGGCCTTGCGACTACCAGGCGGCCGTGCCTCTCACACAGGATTCCGGCATCGACGAGGCGCCCCCCGTCCCGGGATGCCAGCAGCGCCGCCCCTGCCTCCCCGGTGACCACGCCCGCCGCCCGCCGCAGGCCGAGCACGAGGCGCTCCCCGTCCAGGGCAGAACCCTCCAGCGTCTCCCCGCCTGATTCCGGCCGGGAACCCGCCTCGACCCTCTCCAGGTAGCGGTCGATCCTCCGCACATTCCAGGATCGGGCGCCGTTCCGATGCCGGTGGGCGCCCGTCCCGAAAGCTTCGTACTCCCCCTGGGCCCAGGTGATGAGGTTGTAGCGGCAGGCGTGCCCGATGCCGGCATGGTTGGAGGTCTCGTACCGAATGAGGCCGGCCTCCCCAACCGGTCCCAGCATCGCTTCGTACCTGTCGGCCTGAGTGTCGGGATCGGGCGCCGATCCTCCTGCGAGCACCGCCTTCGACAGTGCGGTCCCCCGTTCGACGGTGAGCGCATAGGTCGAGAGGTGATCGACCCCGCATTCCAGGGCAGCAGCGACCGAGCGCTCCCATGAGGCTCCGGTCTCGCCGGGAGACCCGAAGATCAGGTCCAGGTTGATGCTGCCGAAACCCGCATCGCCTGCGATCCCGACCGCCCTGCGAGTGCCCTCGGGTGTGTGGGCCCGCCCCAATTCGGCAAGCACCGTCGGATCGAACGACTGTGCCCCCAGCGAGACCCTGGTGAAACCGGCGGCGACCAGGCCGGATGCCAGCACCTGCGTCCAGTCCTCGGGGTTCGCCTCCAACGACACCTCGGCGTCGCCGGCGATCCCAAACCGGGCCGCCAGTGCCTCCGACACCCGTGCCAGGGCCCCGGCCGTCAGCCGAGATGGGGTGCCGCCACCGAAGGAGATGGCATCGAGGGAGCCGCCCGAGAAAGGTTCCGCCATCCCGATCTCGGTGATGAGTGCATCGATGTAACGATCCCCCAGGTCATCCCTGCCGGCCACCACGGCAAAATCGCAGTACGGGCAGACCCGATGGCAGAAGGGGATATGGATGTAGGCCCCCCGCCATCCCGCCGCCCGATCCGCCAGGACGGGGTCGTCGGGCCGGGCCGCCGCGTCAGTCGTCATCGATGCGAAGAACCGAGATGAACGCCTCCTGGGGAACCTCGACCCGGCCCACCATCTTCATCCGGCGCTTCCCCTCCTTCTGGCGCTCGAGCAACTTGCGCTTGCGGGTCACATCGCCGCCGTAGCACTTGGCCAGAACATCCTTGCGCTTGGCCTTGACGGTCTCCCTGGCGATGATGCGCGCCCCGATCGCCGCCTGGATGGGCACATCGAACAACTGCCTCGGAATCAACTCACGGAGCCGTTCGGCGAGACGGCGCCCGTAGGCGTACGCCGAATCGGTGTGCACGATGGCAGAGAACGAATCGACGGGCACCCCGTTGAGCAGCACGTCCACCCTGGCGAGGTTCGAGGCCCGGTACCCGTCCGGTTCGTAGTCCAACGACGCATAACCCCGGGTACGCGACTTCAGCTGATCGAAGAAACCAAAGACGACCTCGGCCAGCGGCACGCGGTACACCAACTCGACCCGCTCCGGGGAGAGGTACTGCATGCCCCCCATCTCGCCGCGGTGCTGCTGCAGCAGTTCCATGACCGTCCCCACATACTCCGATGGGGCGATCACCATCGCTCGCACATACGGCTCGAGGATCTCGGACCGCTCGCCGGGATCCGGCATGTCCTGAGGGCTGTGGACCTCCACCTCAGAGCCATCGTTGAGCACTGCCCTGTAGGCGACCGAGGGGGCGGTCGCCACCAGATCCAGGTCGTACTCCCGCTCGAGCCGCTCCCGAACGATCTCCATGTGGAGCAGACCCAGGAACCCGCAGCGGAATCCGAAGCCGAGCGCCCTGCTGCTCTCCGGCTCGTAGATGAGGGCGGCGTCATTGAGCCGCAACTTCTCCAGGGCCTCCCGGAGCCGCTCGAAGTCGTCACCCTCTGTGGGGAACATGCCCGAATACACCATCGGCTGCGGTTCCCGGTAGCCGGGCAGCGGGATCTCGGCCCGCAAGTCGTCCCGGGTCACGGTGTCACCCACCCGAATCTGCTCGATGTCCTTGATACCGGTGACCAGGTAGCCGACCTCGCCGGGCCCCATGGATGCCACCGGGATCGCCGCCGGGGTCAGTACCCCCACTTCGTCGGCGTCGGGAGTCTCGGCGGTCTCCATGAACCGAATCCTGTCGCCCGTCGAGATTCGACCTTCGAATACCCTGATCGAACAGACCACCCCCCGGTAGGTGTCGTAGTAGGAATCGAACACCAGCGCCCGGGGCGGGGCGGTCGGATCACCTTCGGGAGCGGGAAGGCGCTCGATGATGGCCTCCAGCAATTCCTCGACGCCCTCTCCGGTCTTGGCCGACACCCGGAGCACATCCGACACGTCCGCCCCCAGCACCGAGGCGATCTCTTCGGCCACCCGGTCCGGTTCGGCCGCAGGCAGGTCGACCTTGTTGAGCACCGGGATCACCTCGAGGCCGGCCTCCACAGCGAGCATCGCATTCGCCAGCGTCTGCGCTTCGACCCCCTGACTGGCATCCACCAACAGCACCGCACCCTCGCAAGCAGCCAGGCTTCGAGACACCTCATACGAAAAATCGACGTGGCCCGGGGTATCTATCATGTTGAGCAGGTAGGCCTCGCCATCGGCGGCTTGATACTCCAGGCGGACCGCCTGGGCCTTGATGGTGATGCCCCTCTCCCTCTCCAGGTCCATCGAGTCGAGCACCTGATCCCGCATGTCCCGCTCACTGACGGCTCCGGTGCGCTCCAGCATACGATCGGCCAGGGTGGACTTGCCGTGGTCGATGTGGGCGATGATCGAGAAGTTGCGAATGCGCGGGGAAAGGGTCACCGAGGTCTCCGGGGAAGGGCGGCGGCATTGTACCGTCCCCGTCATCGTGCTATCGTCTCGCCGGTTCCCACCTCGAACGGGCGTATTTCTCATGGCCAACATCGCATCACAGATCAAGCGCAATCGCCAAAACGAAAAAGCGCGCGTGCGCAATCAGGCGATTCGATCCGAAATGAAGACCAAGGTTCGCAAGACACTCGAGGCCGCTGAGTCCGGCGACGCCGATGCCGCTCGCGAGCACCTTCGTCTCGCTCAGAGCAGCATCGACATCGCCGTCACCAAAGGTGTGCTCCACCTCAAGACGGCCTCTCGCCGCAAGTCCCGGCTCACCAGCCAGGTCGAGCGACTCCTGGGGTCCTAGCCTCCCCCATGGTCGATCAGCCTGAACCCACCTGGCTGTCTCCTGCGGCTGCCCAACAACTCCAGGACGAGTTCGACAACCTCACCACGACCGGACGCATCGAGGCATCCGATCGCATAGCCGAGGCGCGCAGCCACGGCGACATCCGCGAGAACGCCGACTACGACGCCGCCAAGAACGAGCAGGGCCTGATGGAGGCCCGGATCCGCAAGATCCGCCACCTCCTCGAGAACTCCGAGATCCGCGAGGTCCTGTCCGCCGACGAGGTCTCGGCCGGCTGTGTCGTCACAGTCAGGGATGAGACCGGAGACGAGATGGAACTCTTCGTCGCTGCCCCCGAGAACGAGGCTCCCGGGTTCCTGATGGCCTCGCCGTCGAGCCCTCTGGGGGCAGCGCTGCTGGGAGCAAAGCCGGGAGAGAAGGTCGACTACCAGGCCCCGGGCGGCACATTCACCTACGAGGTCGTGGCGATCAGGCCCTTCCAGGGTTGACCGTCAGCCGGCCCGCCTGCGCCGGCCACCGCCGTACCATCTGGTCAGCGCCACGGTCAGCCGTTCCATGGTGACCCGGTGTGAGACCTCCGGCGCCGTCTTCAGTTCGAGATCGGCCCTGGCGATGGCGCCGAGCGCCCGGCGCAGATCCTCCTCCGATGAGGCCTCCCGCTGGTTCCACGCCTTGCGGACCGGGTAGTGGTCGGGCGAGGCACCGACCCATTCGGCAAAGGTGGCTATGTCCGGGGCGGCGGCCGCCATCGCCCGGCGTCGCAGGTCACCGAGCAGGAATGCCATCAACTGCAGCGGATGGCCATGGGTCAGGAAGTCGGCCAGGCGGCGTAGTGCCACTGCGGTGTCCCCGGCGGCCACCGCATCGCTGTAGTGCCACATCGGCTCATCGGGGCGATTGCGGAATCTGGCAGTGACCTCGTCCAGCGTCACCGGGTCTTCGAGGATGGCCAACTGATCGAGGGCCTGTGCCATCGAGGCGATGTCGGATCCGAAACGCCGCAGCAGCGCGTTGGCTGCCTCCGGTTCCAGCCGCATCCGGCGGTCCCGGGTCTCGTTCGACAGCCAGTCGGCGGCATCCCTTTCCCGCATCTTCTTGATGGTGATGACCTCGCCGACGGCCTTGACGGTCTTGCCGAGCGGGGCGGGCAGCGCGCCGTTGGCCACGAACACCACCACCGACGAAGACCCGTCCACCGATTCGACCAGAGAGGCGGCCACCTCTGCCTCGGACTTCAGGAGTTGATGGGCGTCCACCACCATCACCCCGCGGCGGCCCCCGAACAGCGACCCGCTCTGCAGGGCAGGGATCATCGCCTCGACGCCGACCCGCATCGCCCCTTCCATCTCATCACCGCCGCCCTTGGGAGGAACGTCGATGCGATCGATTCCGTCCACGTCGGACTGATCGAGGAGCGCTGCGGCCCTGTGCAGCATCTCGAGGCGTTCCCCGGGCCCTCCGTCGCGGGGGCCGATTACGGCGAGGACTGGTTTCATCGCCGCCACCGTAGCGCCCGGGTGCGACCGCACGCCCTGTGCGGTCCACCCTGTCGAACCGCACCACTACGTCGCCATCTCTGTCGGTCCGCAGCACCCTGGCACCGGCGCCTTCCAACACCGCGATGACTTCCTCGGACGGGTGCCCGTAATCGTTGGGGCCCACACTGATCACGGCGATTGCCGCACCGACCCCCGCCAGCCATTCCAGGTCACTGGTGGCGGCCCCCTGGTGAGGCACCTTGAGCACATCGGCTGTGGCGGTGCCGATCTCCCGCTGCGAGATCACCTCGATGTCACCAGCCAGCAGTGCGGTGACCCCGGCCGCCGTCACCCTGATCACGATCGAACCGTCATTGGGCGAGGCGTATCGACGTCGGGGGCCCAGCACTTCGAGATGGAAGACCCCCACCGACGCCTGCCAACCCGAACCCGGATACTCCACGATCGTGCCCGCCGACCCCAATTCTTCCAACAGCTCACCCAGCGGGCCCCCGTCTTCCGCATGGGGCGACACCCACGCCCGCTCCACCAAGGCATAGCCGGTGATGCCGACCAACGCAGTGGTGTGATCGGCGTGCTGGTGCGTGACCACCAGCAGGTCGATCCGGGTGATTCGCCGCGAGGTGAGCGCCCGGCGCAGCACAGCAGGATCGGGCCCTCCATCCACCAGCACGGTCGCGCCGAGAGGGTCCCGCAGCAGGATCGCATCCCCCTGGCCCACGTCCAGGACGATCATCTCGGGCCCCCGCGGTGGCAGACCCGGCAGCACCACCGAGGCCGCCAGTGCTCCGGCGGCCCCCACCGCCACCAGAGGACGAAGACCCCGGTGCAGGACGGCCACCCCCGCCGCCCCTACCGCCAGCACGCCCGCCCAGCCCAGTTGCGGCAGGTCCCGGCCCGCCCCGGCCACGCCCAGCACCAGGTCCGCAGCCGCCACCCCGATAGCGGTGATGGGTCGAATGCCCGTCATCACCCCGATCCCTCCGGCTGCGGTCGCCAGCCCCACCAACGGCGCCGCCACCAGGTTGGTGACGGGAGCCAGCAGGGGCACGGTGCCGAAGTGGATCAGCAGCAACGGCGCCACCGCGATCTGGGCCGATGCCGTCGCCCCCAGGGCCGTCCATGCCCACCGGGGGCGACGGGATTTCCAGATGCCCGCCCCGGCCAGCACACCCGCCGTCGCCGCCACACTGAGTTGGAACCCGACATCGAACACCAGGTCGCCGGAGACCAGCAGCAGTGCCACCACCGCCCCACCGAAGGCGGTCCATCCGTCCACAGGAATGCCGAAGAACCGCCCCGTCAGCACCAGGCCGGCCATGGTTGCCGCCCTCACCACAGACGGCTCCCAACGGGTCACCACCACGAACACGGCCAGGCCCAGCAACCCCATCACCGCCCTGAGCCGCGGGGACCATCCCAGCGGGCCCATGGCCACCCACCAGGCCGCCAGGAAGAGGGCCACGTTCGATCCGGAGACGGCCACGAAGTGGGTGAGACCGGTGCGCCGCAACGCATCGGCGTCGGCGTCCGGCAGATCCCTCACGTCCCCGATCAGGAACCCTGCGAGTAGCGCGGCGGACGGCCGGGGCCGGAACGGCTCGATCCCGTCGTGGACCCTGGCCCTCAACAGGTTCCCCGTGGCGAACAACGGGTCGTCGGGCCCGCCCAGGAGTTCGACCCGACGTGCGATCACGATGCCGGCCACCGGGTCGCCGCGCACCCGGCCGGGCCGACGGATGACCGTACCCGTCACGAGGACACGATCACCGGCGGTGACGACCGTGTCGTCGATGTCCAGGCTCAGCCGGGGACCACCCCAGGTCCGCCAGGCTCCGTCGACCAGCAGGTGGCTGGGTTCGATCGCCACCATCGGGTCGCCCCACCGCTCCACGGGGTCGGTCTCCACCCGGGCCGCCATGGTCACCCTCCCCTCGGGCAAGGGAGCCGCCAGGGTGGCGGCATCACGGCCTGCCACCGCCCAACCGGATACCGCTGCGGCAGCGGCCACTGCCACCAGGACCCCTGCGCTGCTGCGTCCGGCGACCAGCAGCGCCCCTGCAGCTACAGCCAGCACGGGGACGGTCCATGGGATCCACCATCCGCACCACGACCCGGCCCAGGCCGCCGCCCCGGCCGCCACCGCCGCCGCCCCGATCCCCTGTGGCAGGTTCAAGCGGCTCAGGGGACCTGCACCGCATCGCGCATCGCAGCCAACTTCCCCTCGCCGATCCCCGACACATCCAATCGGTCCTCGACCAAACCGAAGGGACCGTTGGCCTCACGGTGCTGCAAGATACGTTCGGCCAACACCGGGCCCACTCCCGGCAACCGCTCCAGATCGGCGATGCCTGCGGTGTTGATGCGCACCTTGCCATCCGATGCAGTACCCCGGGACGCACCTTCCGCTGCGACGGTGGGAACCAGCAACTGCTGGCCGTCGGCTACAGGGGCCGCCAGGTTCAGCGCCGACAACTCGGCGTCGGGCAGTGCTCCTCCGGCGGCGGCAACCGCATCGGCCACTCTCGACCCGGCAGGCACCTCCACCAGTCCGGGGACGGGCACCGCCCCGGACACATGCACGGTCACCGTCCTCGCTGCTGCTGCAGGGGACGGCACGATCGCCATCGGTGGCGGCTGGGGCGCTGCGCGCGAATACCAGGCTCCGGCGCCTGCCGCCAGAGCCAGTACGAGGCCGGCGGCGGCCCAGTGGGAACGTTCCACGATCGGCTCCTCGAAGGTCACCAAACTTGTATCAGCCGGGAACGGTCCGGGGAAGACCCCTGTACGACGAGAACCGCCGCCCGAAGGCGGCGGTTCCACCGATCGTCGCTCGGAGGGGGGTCCGGAGGCTCTAGATGAACAGGACCTGCGAGCCCTCGCTGATCTCCATGAAGGAATCCACGTTGATGATTTCCTCTACCTCTTCGAACATGTCGTCGAGTTCGAGTTTCATCATGTCCGCCGACATCTTGCATGCCCACAGGTGGCCACCGGCGTCCACGATGTGCTGCAGCATCTCGGGCACGGTCGGGACCTCCAGGTCCCTGATCTGCTTGCGCATCATCCACGACTGGAACTTGGTCATCCCGGGAATCCAGGCCATCAACTGCGGCATGGAGATCGACGTGCTCGGGAAACGCATCGACGTGTTGCCCGCGCTGCTCATGGTCAACTTCTTCATGGTCTTCTTGTTGATCATGTCGAGGCCCCAGAACGTGAAGAACAGGTGGGTCTCGATGCCGTTCTCCAGGGCGCCGTTCGCCAGGATCAGGCCGGGATAGGCCATGTCCAGGGTGCCCTTGGAGCAGATGATGGTCATTTTGCGATCGCCGTCGGCCTCGTCCATGAAGGCCGGCACGGCCACCTCTTGTGTCTCGCTGGTCACGGTATTGGCTCCTCTCAGGGTCTTCAGATCTCCTCTACACGCATCCCTTGGGCTTGGGGAGCCCGGAGATGTAGGCCATCTTCTTGGCCGGCTTCTTGGGGAACAGCGTGTACAGCTGTTTGGTCGGCACGCCCGCCAGGGTCGAAACCCGCCGGATGGTGGCCGTCTGGCCCTCCTGCTCGAAGTCCTCGCGCAGGAAGCGGATGACGCTCCAGTGCGCGTCGGTGAGCGTGTCGATGGCGATCTGCTTTGCCAGCACGTCGGCGATCTCGTCGCTCCACTGACTCAGGTCGGTCATGAAGCCTTCGTCGTCGACGGTGACCTCTTGACCGGCAATTACCTGAGTGGCCATGGTTGGAACCTCCTCGTCCTTACTCGTCGTCTTTGTTGATTTCCTGGTCCCCGAGCGCTGCCGGCTTCACGTCGGCAAACGACTCGAGCACCCTCAGCATCCGGCTCATGCCCCTGCGGACCGCCGGGTTGCGCATACCCCACATCAATTTGATGAGGCCGATCTCTTCGACCTCGGCTTCGCGCACCTCTTGAGCGGTGCGTTGCAGCAACTGCATCACCTCGGGCTGGGTCATCTCCTTGACCGTGTTGAGGATCAGCACGACGTTCTCGCCGAGGTTGTCGATGTCCTCTGTGGAGAACGAGGTCACCACCCTGTCCATCACGTCCATGGCGCCTGCACCGAATGCGAAGTAGCCCTTGCGCTCCATCTCATCGAGACGGGCCATCGCGCTCAGGAACATGTCCCTTCCCAGCGGCACGACGTCTGCGCCCAGGTCCGACAGCCCTTCCAACTGATCGAACATCTTCTCGATCAGTTCGGCGTTGCGGGCCACACGCTTGGCGAGGCGCCACAGATCGGCGGGTTCCACGAACTCGCGGACATCGTCGAGTTCTTTGCTGACGGCCACGAACGCCTCCCCCATCACCGGGTTCAGCTCGGACCGCAGGTCGTCCCACTGCGCCCTGCGCAACTCGGCGTCGCGGGCGGTCTCGGCCAGGAAGTGCACCTGGTCCGTCAGGGCGTCGATCTTCTCTTCGAGGCTCGCCAGTCGATCGGCTTCGGCCGTGGTAGCGGTCGCCATCGTCAGCGCACCTTCCCGGCCAGCATCATCTCGGCCGGCAGCGGGAGATCACGGCCCCGGAGCAGGATGTTCCAGTAGACCCAGCGGAACATCATCTTGCCCCAGTGGTTGGCTGCGGTCTCCTCAAGCAGCGAGAAGGGGCCGATCCCCGGCAGGGGGAACTTGCCGGGCAGCGGCTCGGTGTCGTAGTTGAAGTCGATCAGCAGGCCCTTGCCGAAACCCGACTCGATGAAGCAGTTGGCGTGCCCATCGAACTCGTCGAGCATCGGGAGGCCGTCGACGTAACGCAGGAAGTTCTCGGTGAACACCTCGGCGGCGGCATGGGCCACCGAGCCGGCCTTGGAGGTCGGCAGGTCGGCGGCGTCACCAATGGCGAAGATGTTCTCGTGGTCCCTGGACAGGAATGTGCCCTTGTCCACCGGCACGTGATTCAACTCGTCGCCCAGGCCGGACCTGGCGATGACCTCGGCGCCCATGTTGACCGGCACCGAGACCAGCAGGTCGTAAGGGAGTTCCCTCTCGTCGTAGGACACCAGGGCGTTCTTGTCGGTGTCGATGCTCTCGACGTAGAAGTCCGTCTCGACCACCACGTTCTTGTCTTCGAGCAACTGCCCGAGGTGCTTGGCGGCGATCGGCCTGGTGAACACACCGTCCATCGGGGTGGCGTAGATCAGTTGGACCTTGTCCCTGATCCCATGCTCCTGGAACCACCAGTCGGCCAGGAATGTGAATTCCAGCGGGGCGACGGGGCACTTGAACGGAGACTCCATGATGTTGACGACCAGGCGGCCGCCTTCCCAGGTGCGCAGCTTGTCGGCGAGGGCCACCGCGCCTTCGAGGGTGTAGAACTCGTGGACGGTGTCGCCCTGGGCGTCGCCCTCGAACCCCGGTGTCTGGTCCGGCCTGGCATGGGTACCGGTTGCGATGACGAGGTAGTCGTAGTCAAGCACCGCGCCGTCGGTCATCCTCACCCGATTCTCCTCGGGTTCGATGAGGTCGATCTCACCAAGCACGGTTTCGATCCCCGGGGCGATGAAGTCCCGCCTGGGGCGCCCTACATCGTTGGGGCCGTAGATTCCGAAGGGGATGAACAGGAAGCCGGGTTGGTAGTAGTGGGTGTGGCTCTGGTCGATGATGGTGATCTTCCACTCGTCGGCATCGAGGCGGGGACGCAACCGGTTGACCACCATGGTCCCGGCCGTACCCGCCCCCAGTACCAGCAGTTTCTTCACGATTCACTCCTTGTAGATGCGGGGCCGGCCAGGGAGGCGATCGCCTCCAACTTGGTGACCAGGTGGCCGCGTTCGTCGGCGAGATGGGAGATCAGCGTCCCGACGCTTGGAAGCAGCGAGATGATCCAGTTCATATGGGCTTCGTCGAGGTAGTAGACCTCGTCGATGTGGGCCTCGATCTCGTCGGTGGCCATGCCCAGTTCGGCGGCCACCGTCTCGATCTCAGCCCTGGGCGGCGGCCATTCATCGGGGGCGATGCCGCCGACGATGACCATACCTTTGAGTTCCGATCCGATCCGCACGAAGCCGCGCGAGCAGAGGAACCC
>CBDUUY010000036.1:0-13223 GCA_965370535.1 uncultured bacterium | reverse complement strand
GGTGCCGGTGCCCACGTCGACGAGTTCTCCGTCACGAACCTCCAGCAGAACGGTTCGGTCGTCCAGCACCCTGCTGAGCACGGCCCAGCGATTGCGATCGGTGGGGTCGATCACCACGGCGATGTCGAGGCCGCCGACGATGTCGTTGGCGACACCTGCCTCCCACAGGTCCACGATGGGATAGGCGGCGCTGTCCGACCCGAACTCCACCACGATGACGGTGTCCTCGAGGCGAACCCCCGCCCTGCCACCGCGGGATTCCATGGCAAGCGTTGCAGGATGGGCCTCACGCCAGGCAGACCAGGTCGTCAGCGTCGATGGGAGCAACTCGAGCCTCGTGCCCTTGCGAGGGCCCAGGATGGCCTCACCCAGCGGCTGGCTCCAGATACTGCCCGTATCGTGATCCCACCAGGTCATGGCGTTGCCGAACAGGGCACCCTGGTTGCCGAAGACGATCTCCTCGTCTCCGATGATGCGGCGATGGACCATCGCCGTTGCACACAGCGGTCACCAGGTGACGAGGACCGGGATCCCGGCCACCCTGTCGATCACCATCTCACGCGAATTCAGGTAGGCGATCGAGTACGCCCTGGCATCGCCGTCGATCTCGAGGCCGAGCACCAGGTCGTCATCGCCCCAGTCGATCGCATCGGCGGCCACGAATGCCGGGTCGTAGACCGGGCGGATGTCATCGCGGCCGAGGAGTTGGCGGTAGCCCTGCGGAGGGGTCTCCCCCTCCCGGATCGGGTCGGGCACGTCACCAGGCAGCACCTGTACCCCGGGTGCCGCCGGAGTCGTCGAATCGGGAGTCGCCGCCTGGACCGACGCCGCGGCATCATCCGAGCCGCCGCCCCCTGCCAGGAGCAGAACAGACGCCACCGCCGCAACCAGCAGGACTGCGGCGGTGGCAAAAGCGAAGGGTTTCATGTGGGGCTCAACGGTCGATCAGGGTCCGGTGTTCCCTGCTCAGACGGTCCAGCCGATCAGGTACCAGCCGGCCACGGTGCCTGCGGCGTAGACCACGTGGTGCAATGCGTCGAGCAGGTTGTACTTCCACACATAGCCGCCGTCGGTCCTCCCCCACGTCCAGGGCCAGGGCACGCCGATGCCGAGCATGGGCAGTTCGATCTGCTCGATGATCCACACGGCCAGGAAGAACGGGATTCCTGCGACCACCGGATTCAGATCGGCGACCGAGACGAACACCCAGTACAGGGCGCCCCAGGCCGCTCCATAGATCCAGTGGGTCCAATGGGAGAGGATCTTGAGCGCCTTGCCGTCGTCGGCGAACTCGGGCACCCCGATCAGGCGGAGCATCTTGTTGGTGGCTTTACCGGGCACCACACTCTCGGAGCGGCCCTCCAGGTACATCTCGGTGGTGGACGACCAGGTCATCGCAACGGTGCCGAGCACTGCGGCGAGGATGGCGTGCAGGAATTCCATGACGGCCTCTCAATCGACGGGTAGGCGACGTTTCAGAGAGGTCAACCCGTACCCGCCCCATCCCGGCGCCAGAATGTCGGACAACCGACACTCTGCTTTGCTGAGTTGCCCCGGGCGACTCCCCGCAGAGAACCCCCCTCCGACCGGCTTCGCCGAGACGCCGGGGCACCGGGCCGCATGCCCCCATACGACGCGAGCCCCCGCATCCGCAGGGGCTCTTCGTTGCTCCGGGGGTGGGACTTGAACCCACAACACACGGGTTAACAGCCCGCCGCTCTGCCGAATTGAGCTACCCCGGAAAGGGCGGGGAAAGGGTACCACCCCCGAAGTGGCAGAATGGGCCCATGAACTTCAAGACAGGAATACTCGTCGGTGCAGCCGTCGGCTACATACTCGGCGCCAAAGCAGGCCGTGAACGTTACGACCAGATCATGGACGGTTGGGCCCGGATCACCGGTGACGACCGATTTGGGGACATCGCCTCCAAGGGCCGTGCGGTCGTCGATCTCGCCACCGAACGGGTCAAGGGCACCATCGGCGAGCACTTCGGCGACGACCCGGACAAGGCCTGAGCCGCCTCAACCGTCGTTGAGGTAGCCCTCCAGCTTGCGCGCCCTCGAGGGCTGGCGCAGCTTGGCAAGCGCCTTCGTCTCCAACTGCCGGATTCGCTCCCGGGTCACATCGAAATGCCGGCCCACCTGCTCGAGAGTGCGAATCTTCCCGTCACGCAACCCGAAGCGCATGATCAGCACCTCGCGCTCCCTGTCGTTCAGTTCCTCCAGCACCATGCGCAGGTACTCCTGCAGCAACTTGAACGACGCCACCGTCACCGGGGCGTCGGCCTCCTTGTCCTCCACAAAATCGCCAAGGGTGGAATCGTCTTCCTCCCCGAGCGGTGACTCCAGAGACAGCGGGTCCTGGGCGATACGCCGCAACTCGGTGACCTTGGCGGGGTCCAACTCGAGATCGGAGCCGATCTCCTCGATGGTCGGCTCCCGGCCCAGTTCCTGGCTCAGGTTGCGCTGCACCGCTGCCAATTTGTTGATGGTCTCGACCATGTGGACCGGCACCCGGATGGTTCGGCCCTGGTCTGCCAGTGCCCTGGTGACCGCCTGGCGGATCCACCACGAGGCGTATGTCGAGAACTTGAAGCCCCTGCGGTAGTCGAACTTCTCCACCGCTCGCATGAGGCCCAGGTTCCCCTCCTGGATCAGGTCGAGCAACGGCATGCCCCGCCCCACGTACTTCTTGGCGATCGACACGACGAGCCGCAGATTCGCCTCGACCAGCCTCTGCCGGGCCCGGTCCCCCTGGATCCTGGCCCGCTGCAGGATCACCCGCTCGGTCGAATCCAGATCGTCCCCGTCCTTCTCGAACTTCTCGGCCGCCCGCAGGCCCGCCTCGCGCTGCATGGCGAGTTCGACCTCACTCTGTGCATTGAGCAGCGGGACCCTGCCGATCTCCTGGAGGTACATGCGAACCGGGTCCGACACCTCGATCTCGTCAGCATTGGAGAGGGCCTCGAAAGCCTCCTCGGGAGCGTCCTCCCGAACCTCGACCTGGGCACTCTGCAGGGCGTCGACCACCTCGTCGAAAGCCGCGGACGGCGCTTCAGCCTCCTCCAGTTCCTGCTGCACCTCAGCCATCATCAGAAAGCCCCGCTGGCGTGCGCGCGAGCGAAGTTCCTCGAGGACTCGTTCTACCGCATCTGTCACAAAGGGCTCCGTAGGTCTCGACGTTGACGCTCTAAAGCTATCAACTCCTCGAAGCGGCCGGAATAAGCCTCCGGCTCCTCATCCGGGTCCAGTTCCGCCACTTCTCGCTGCAGTACCTGGATTCGGCCGTCGAGTACCCCCGCCTTGAGCCTTCTGACGATCTCCTCCGGTTCGGCCAGAGGGCGGTCGGCCAGTGCCATCGCTCCCAGCATCTCGGCCAATCCGCCTTCGGTGTCGCCCAGCAGTGATCCGAGATCGGGCGGTTCCCCCGGCCCGAGTGCCTCCAACGCAGGGCGTAGCAACTCGTAGGCAGCCACATGGGCGGGGACCGTCAGCACCCCCGCATCGAACTCCTGGCCCACCAGGCCCGGGTGGTTGGCCAGCATCAGCCGCAGCAACTCCACCTCGGCACGCTCCCGGCCCCCCGCCGGCGCAAGGACCGGGCGGCGCTCCTCGGCCGGACGGGTCGTCCTGCGTGCGGCCTCATCGACGGCGGTCTGCACCACGTCCATCTCCACCCCGGTCTTGCGCGCCAGGAACACGGCGTACTCGTGGCGGGTCACAGCATCGGGGTGCAGGGCGACCAGGCCCGCCGTGGCCCGCACCGCCCTGCCTCTCGCCTCGGGTTCGCTCATGTCGAACCGGTCCAACTCGGCCTGCAACCGGAACTGCAGCAACGGCGTCGAGGCTTCGATCGCTTCCGTGATCGAATCGACCTCACCGGCCGCCGCCATGTCGGCAGGGTCCCTCCCCAGTGGCAGCAGGGCCACCCTCAGGTCCAGGTCGCCCGGCACACTGCGTTCGAAGCCGCGCAGGCTGGCCGATTGACCGGCCTCGTCCGAATCGAACATCAGCACCACCCGCTCTGTGAAACGGCGCAGCAGGTCGAAGTGCTCCTCCCCCAGCGCCGTGCCGCAGGTGGCGACGACCCCACCGATCCCGGCCCGGTGCAGTCCGATCACATCGGTGTATCCCTCCACCACCACCGCCGTCGCATCCCTCACGATGTTCGATTTCGCCCAGTTGAGCCCGTACAGCAGCCGGGACTTACGATAGATGGGTGTCTCAGGCGAGTTGAGGTATTTGGGCCCATCGCCCTCGAGCAGCCTGGCCCCGAAGCCGACGGGGTCGCCCCGCAGGTCGTAGATGGGGAACATGATCCTGCCCCGGAACCGGTCGAACACCCGGCCGGTGCGGCTCCGCACCGCCAGGCCCGCCGCCACCGCGAGATCCTCGGTCACCTTGTGATCCCGGAGATGGCGGATCAGGGCGTCGCCGCCCTGCGGCGAGTAGCCGAGTCCGAATTCGGAGACCACATCGGCTTCGTATCCCCGGCTCCGCAGGTAGCTGCGGGCGGCGGCGGCATCGGACGCCTTGCGGAGACGCTCCAGGTAGAACGCCACCGCGTGCTGGGTTGCATCCACCAGCACCTGCCGCCTGTCCCTCCGCTTGGCTGCGTCCGGGTCGCGGTGCAGGGTGATACCGGCCCGGCGGGCCAGCAATTCCACGGCGTCGGAGAATTCCAACCCCTGGGTGTCCTGGATGAACCGGAACAGGTCGCCGCTCTTGCCACACCCGAAGCAGTGGTAGAGACCCCGCGCCGGGTCGATAGACATCGACGGAGTCTTCTCTTCGTGGAAGGGGCACACGGCCATCACCGAACGCCCGGACCGCTTCACCTTGGTGACCTCGGCGACCAGTTCGGCGAGGTCGGTGGCGGCCCGGACCTGCTCGATATCGTCTCGTCGGTAAGCCATCCGTCGCAAGTTTACCGATCGCCCCCCGCTGCCTCTCGAAGAACCCGCAGATGGGGTCCCACGGTCGTAGAGGTGACGCAGGGCACGGCCTGTCTATGCCGTTCCTCAGAGACCGGAGACCTGGACCGGGTAACTGCGATCGGTGGTGGTGCCGTCGCCCAACTGCCGCCGGTCGTTGCGACCCCAGCACCAGGCCTCATCCACCGAACGGGCGCTGCAGGCATGGTGCGAGCCCGCCGACAGGAGGAACCCATCGGCGTAGGTGCCGACACCGGAGGCGCCGACCACCTGCACGGGCGAGGTCCTCTCGGTGATGGTCCCATCGCCGACCTGGCCGCTGTCGTTGCGGCCCCAGCACGAGACCGACCCGTCCCCGTGGAGGGCGCAAGTGTGATCGCGCCCGCCATATACGGCATCGACACCGGCCAGCGTCCCCGAACCACCCCGCCCATCCACCTGCACCGGGTAGGCCCGACCGGCATGCGAGCCGATCCCCAGTTCTCCCTGGTTGTTGCGGCCCCAGCACCGGACGCTCCCATCCGTCAGGACCGCACATGTGTGCTCGTGCCCGCCATCGATCTGAGCCACGCCGGCAAGGTTCCCCGATCCTCCGGATCCCTTCACCTGGGTCGGAGTGCCGCAATCGGTGGTGGAGCCGTTGCCGAGCCTGTGCTGACTGCCCTCACCCCAGCACCATGCCGATCCGTCGTCCAGTACCGCACAGGTGTGCTGCTCGCCGAGGCCGATGCCGGCGACCGACCCGAGTGTGCCCGTGCCCCCGGAACCGACGACCTGCACCGGAGAGCGCCGGTCGGTGGTGGTGCCGTCGCCCAACTGCCTCCTGCCGTTCTCACCCCAGCACGCCATCGTGCCCGCCGACAGCAAGGCGCAGGTGTGCTGCCGGCCGCCCTCGATCCCATCGACACCCGCCAGCGTGCCACTGCCCCCGATGCCGTCCACCTGCACCGGATAGCGGGAATCGCTTGTGTTCCCGGTCCCCAGTTGGCCGCGGCCGTTTTCGCCCCAGCACCAGGCGGTCCCGTCGTCGAGCACGGCGCACGTGTGCTCCCTTCCGGCGGTGATCCCGATCACATCGGCCAGATAGCCGGTGCCCCCGGACCCCACCACCTGGGTCGCCGTGCTCCTGTCGGTGTTGGTGCCGTCCCCCAGTTGCCCCCGGCCGTTCTCACCCCAGCACCAGACGGTCCCATCGACCAACACCGCGCATGAGTGCTCCTCACCTGCTGTGATATCGGCGATCCCTGCCCAGGTTCCCGCCGCCAGGGAGTTGGCGGAACTGGCGGTCGTGTCGCTGAATGCGGCCAGTGCAGTGGCTCCGGTCGCCCCGACCAGCAAAGCTGCGACACCCCCAACAGTTGCCCACCGTCGAGCAGACCAACCGGCCCGCCGCCGCTTGGAGCCGGGAATCATGCGATAGGACAGCCACACGGCCAACCCCATCGTCAGGACCAACCCGGCCAAGCCCGGCCAATTGCCGGTCCGCAGCCAGTGAGCGGGCAGGCCCGCATAGGGGACCAGGATCCGGCCGACCCCTTCGACGTCGGCCGGTTGCACCGGCGTAGAGTCGATGCCCGCATTGGCATCGCCCCGGGTGAGGTAGGCCCCATCGGGCGTCACACCGACGATGCGGTGGGCGATCGGGCTCCGGGCGTTCTCGACCCGGAACACGATGATCGTTCCCGGCCCGAGCCCTTCTCCCGAATGCGAAGAGGCGATCAGCACATCGCCCGCCCTCATCGAAGGCGCCATCGACCCCGATTCGAGCACGATCGGCGACCATCCCCAGAGCATCGGGACCAGGGCGATCGCCAGCAGCCACAGGAAGGCGCCGTACGCCAACCTTCCCACCGCAGCCAGCACCGCATCGGTGCGGCGCGCAGACGACCCCCGGATCCCTGTCAAGAGGGCCCGGGGGGCGTCGTAGGTCTCGATCGCGGGACTCATGGCCTCGCCATGTGTGGCGCCGCCATCGGCGCCACCAAGGGCAGATTCCCTACTGGTTCTGGGCTTCCCAGGTGAACGTCGCCGTGGCGTTCAGAGCCTGGGCTGCGTTGTCGTCCTGCAGTGTGAACGAGAACCGGTAGGTGCGGTCGTCGTTGGTGGCTGCAGCAGTCCACGAACCGGTGCCGCTGACGAAGTCCGTGTGGGCGGCGGCGAACCCGTCCAGGTCGCCGGTGTACACGGTGGCGCCGACGAAGCCGGTGCAATCACCAGACGATCCTCCGGTACCCAACTCGACGGTCATGTCGAGGTAGTCGTCGAGCCCGGTGCCCGTCAGACCGCCGGCGGCAACATACAACTCGATGTCGGCGGGGGTCAGCGAGCCCTCATAGGTCACGACGATGCAGTCGGTGGCGACATCCCCGGGCGCCATGTCGGTGACCGCGAACATGGCGGCGCCGGAATCGTCGTCGGTGAGCACCACATCACCCGAAGCAAAGGAGTTGCCCGTGTTCTCGGTGGTGTCGAAGAAGGCCGCTCGTGATGTTCCCATGACGAGCAACCCCACGAGGACGAGGGCGGCTATCGGAGCGGCCGTGCGGCCCACGGTCTCCCAGCGGGATCGCATTTGGTCAACATTCGATGACATCGTTCTGGTTCCTTCCAGAGGGGGACCTTGCCGATGGTGTATCGAACGAGACGGGGGAATCCTTGCGAGCCATTCCGAAAAGGCGCGAAATGACTAGCCACTGCCAAAAACTGGCCTAGCGTAAGGGTTTTCTCCGAAGGATTTCCAGCCGGGTGACCTCAGATGAGCCCGGCGAACCGCTCGGTGAGGTAGCCGACGAGACCGTCGATGGGGACACGTTCCTGTTCCATGGTGTCGCGATCGCGCACCGTCACCGCCCGGTCCTCCAGGGTGTCGAAATCGACGGTCACGGCAAATGGGGTGCCGATCTCGTCCTGGCGCCGATAACGGCGCCCGATCGCACGGGTGATGTCCACCTCGATGTTCCAGTGCGGGCGCAGCGCCTCGGCCACCTCGTGGGTGACACCGACCAGTTCGGGTTTCTTCGACAGCGGCAGCACAGCCACCTTGATCGGCGCCAGACGCGGATGCAGGCGCAGCACCACCCTGGTGTCGCCCCGCACCTCTTCCTCGTGGTAGGCGTCCAGCAGGAAGGCGAACGCCGAACGGGTCAACCCGCCGGAAGGTTCGATCACATAGGGGTAGTAGCGCTCGTTCTCCTGCTGATCGAAGTAGCGCAAGTCCTCGCCGCTGCTCTCGCTGTGAGCCTTGAGGTCGAAATCGGTGCGGTTGGCGATGCCCTCCAACTCGTCCCAACCCCAGGGGAAGCGGTAGTCGACATCACTGCACGCAGCCGCATAGTGGGCCAACTCGTCGTCTTCGTGGGCACGGAGGCGGACGTTCTCCTCCTTCATGCCCAACCCGAGATACCAGTTGCGCCGCTCCTCCAGCCAGTAGCGGTACCACTGCTCGGCTTCGTCGGGATGCACGAAGAACTCCAACTCCATCTGCTCGAACTCGCGGGTGCGGAAGACGAACTGGCCGGGAGTGATCTCGTTGCGAAACGACTTGCCGATCTGAGCGATGCCGAACGGCGGCTTCATCCGGGAGGTACGGACCACATTGGCGAAGTTGATGAAGATGCCCTGTGCCGTCTCGGGCCGTAGGAACACCGTATGGGCGTCGTCCTCGACCGGCCCCAGGAAGGTCTTGAGCATCAAATTGAACTCCTTGGGGGCCGTGAAGGTGCCCCGCTTGCCGCAGTTGGGGCATTGGTCGGGATCCTCCAACTTGTCCAGGCGGAAGCGGTTGTTGCAACTGGTGCACTCCACCAGGGGGTCGGTGAACGAGGACACATGCCCGCTGGCCACCCAGACCTCGGCGGCCTGGATGATCGATGAGTCGAGGCCGACGACATCGTCCCGGTTCCTGACAACCGACTCCCACCAGGCGTCGCGCACGTTGCGCAGCAACTCCACGCCGAGCGGCCCGTAGTCCCACGATGAGCGAAGCCCGCCGTAGATCTCCGAGGCGGGGTACACGAAACCTCGCTTCTTGGCGAGATTGGCGATGGCCTCCAGCGTGATCTCGGTCATGGGAACCTCCGGGGAGCGCGCATCATAGGCCCGACATCGCCTCGCGCCGTCACTCACTCACGGTGCCGCCGTACCTGCGATGGCGACGACGATACCCCTCCACACATTCGGCCAGGTGCTCGCGTCGGAAATCGGGCCACAGCGTCTCGGGGAACGAGAACTCGGCGTATGCGCTCTGCCACAGCAGGAAATTCGACAACCGGACCTCACCGCTGCTGCGGATCACCAGATCGGGGTCGGGCATATCGGGCAGGTAGAGATGTGCGGCAATCGCATCGGCATCGATGTCGTTCGGGTCGATCTCGCCGGCGACGGCCTGCTCTGCCAACGCCCCGGCCGCAGCGGCGATCTCCGAGCGTGCCCCGTAGTTGAAGGCGAACAGCAGGTGCAGGGTCTCGTTGCCTGCGGTCAGCGCCTCGGTGTCTGCGATGTGGCCGCGCAGACGCTCGCTCACCCGCGGGTCGTCGCGGTCGCCGATGAACCGCACCCGCACCCCCATCTCGTTCAACTCGTCCCGGCGCCGCAGCAGCAGGCTCTCGTTGAACTGCATCAGGAACTCGACCTCGTCGTCGGACCTGGTCCAGTTCTCGGTGGAGAAGGCGTAGACGGTCAGCCACTCGATCCCGATCTCGATGGCGCCGTTGACCACGTCGAACAACGCCTCCTCCCCGGCGGCGTGCCCAGAGATGCGGGGCTCGCCGCGGGCGTTGGCCCAGCGTCCGTTGCCGTCCATGATGATCGCCACATGCCGCGGGACCGGGCGCAGGCCGTCACTCATCCGGCGCGTACCGCCGCCTTGAGCCGCCGGTCGAGGTGGTACTCCAGGAACCGGCGGGTCACCCCGAGCGCATCACCGCTGAGGGTCGGGTCGCATGCCGGGAGGTCGTCCACCGGGGCGGCAGACAACGACGCCAGGTAGGCGGTCAGGCCGTCTTGCAGCACCACCGCCCCCGGGGTGCGGCAGCGGTCGCACAGCACCCCGCCTGCGGCGAAGGCGAACCGGTGAAGCCCCTCGGTGGCGCCGCAGCCTGCACAGTTGTCGAGCGCCGCCCCGACACCGACCACGCCGGCGACCTTCAACAGGAACGAGGTGACCAGGTCGGGGTGGACCGGCCCGGCCTCCAGCACCCTCAGAGAGCGCTGCAGCAGCAGGAATGCCCGCGCCGATGGTTCCCCCTCCTGGGCGACCACGTCGATCGCCTCCACCATCGCGCCGGCGGCCAGCACCCGGTCGAGGTCCTGCCGCAGACGGGGGAAGACCTCGATCGATGCCACCTGGGTGATCGTGTCCAGGTTGCGGCCCTCGTAGAGGACCAGGTCCACATGGGTGAACGGCTCCAGTCGGCCCCCGAAGCGGCTCTTGGTCTTGCGAACCCCCTTGGCCACGGCGCGGATCTTGCCGTGGTTGGGGCTGAGCAGCACCACGACACGATCGGCCTCCCCAAAGGGGTACGACCGCAGGACGATGCCCTGATCGTGTCTGAGTCCCATGTCCTCCCGCCTCGCCGGGCACAGCGTACCGGCATGGAGGGTGCTGGCCGGGAACCCCCAGGACCCCATCGACCGTCCCAACAGCGAACCGACCTGGGAGAGCCCGATCATGCAGACGATTGCCCGAGCAGCCATCCTGGCGGCGTTGCTGGTGGCGGCGCTGCCGGCCACCGCCGGCGCCCAGGTGCTCCCACCCGAACCACCCCCCTGTCCGATGCCCTGCCCATTCCCGGAGGGGCCGATCGTCGTGGAGGACTACCGGGTCGAGGTCGACATCGTCGACCAGGTGGCCACCACCCGTGTGATAGAGGTGCTCCGCAACGACGGCACGTGGATGGCCGAGGCCGAGTTCCTCCATCCCCTGCCGCCGGGTGCCGTCGTGACCGGGTTGACGCTCTGGATCGACGGCGAACCCGTCGAGGGTGAAGTGCTCGACGCCGATCAGGCCCGGAAGATCTACCGCGAGATCGTCGCCGCCATCCGCGACCCCGCGTTGCTGGAGTTCGTGGACCACGGATTGGTGAGGGCATCGGTGTTCCCCATCCCCGCCGGAGGTGAGCGCCGTATCGAATTGGAGTACACCCAGGTGCTGCAGGCCGACCACGGATTGGTCCGCTACCAGCATCCGCTCGGCACCGAATTGGGCGGACGCAGTGCACCCGAGCACATGACCGTGCTCATCGACATCTCCTCATCGGTGCCGATCGCCTCGGTCTACTCCCCCACTCACGAGGTGTCGATAGACCGCCGGAACCACCGCAACGTGACGGTCGGCTATGAGACGGGCGATGAGATTCCCGACACGAGGTTGTCCCTCTACTACTCGGTCGGCGACGGTGAGATCGGCCTCAACGTGATCTCGTTCCGGGACCCGGACGCCGACGACCCCGGCGGCTTCTTCCTGTTGCTGGCATCTCCGGGCGTCATCGACGACCCCGATCGGGTGGTCGCCAAGGATGTGATCCTGGTGATCGACCGCTCCGGGAGCATGGAAGGCGAGAAGTTCCGCCAGGCCCAGGATGCCGCCGCCTTCGTGCTGGGGAGCCTCAACGAGCGAGACCGCTTCACCGTGGTCTCATTCAGCACCGGCGTCAGATCGTTCAGCGACCGGTTGCGCCCCGCAGACGAGGCGCAGGATGCGATCGACTGGGTGGAGAGCCTCAGCCCGGCCGGGTCCACCGACATCGATCGAGCATTGCAGGAGACATTCGGGATCGCCGGTGTGGAACGCCCCACCTATGTTCTGTTCCTGACCGACGGCCTGCCGACCGAAGGCGAGATCGACACCGACGACATCCTCGCCAACGCCGAGCAGGCCGCCACCGGCAACGTGCGTGTGTTCGCCTTCGGAGTCGGATACGACGTCGACACGATCCTGCTCGACACCCTGGCAGAGCAGCACCAGGGCACCACCTCCTACGTCACCCCCGACGAGAGCATCGACGAGGCCGTCTCCAGCCTCTACCGCAAGGTGAGCAATCCGGTGCTGACCGATCTCGAGATCGACTTCGGCGGTGTGCAGGTGTACGACCTCTACCCGAACTCCCTGCCCGACCTGTTCTCGGGTGAGCAGGTGATCCTGGTGGGCCGGTACCGGGACGGCGGCACCACCGACATCGTGCTGCGGGGCCTGGTGGGCAACGAGGTGCAGACCACCTCCTACGAGGCCCGCACATTCGAAGCCCAGGGTGGAGTGGATGCGATCCCCCGCCTGTGGGCGACCCGCAAGATCGGCAGCCTGTTGCGAAGCATCCGCATCCACGGCGTAGACGAGGAGGCGATCGCCCAGATCGTCAAACTCTCGATCCGCTACGGGATCGTCACGCCGTACACCTCCTACCTGGTCACGGAACCGGCTCCGTTCGGCGCCGCCGAGCAGGACCGCCTCGCCGGGGCCGCCTACGACTCGGCGGCGTCGACCGTCACTCCCGCCTCAGGCGAGGACGCCGTTGCAGCCGCCTCCGCTGCGGGGGAGTTGTCCGACGCCGGGGGCATCGCCGCCCCGGTCGCGGAGTATCGAGACCTGATCCGGGTGGCCGGCAGCACCACCTTCCGATGGGCGGACGGCGCCTGGGTGGACACCGCCTTCGACCCCGACGTCATGGAGCCGATCGCGGTGCCGTTCCTCTCGGACGGCTACTTCGCGCTGGCCGATGCCGACCCCCGGATGGCCGAAGCGTTGGCGGTCGGCGAGCGGGTGATCGTGGTCTGGCGCGGCACCGCCTACCGGGTGGTGGGCGAGGACGACCCCGGTGACCCCTTCGATCCCGGCACCACCACGACGACTGCCACGACGACCCCGACCACCATCGCAGGCACCACGGCCACCACAGGTCCGGACACCACCATCGGGGATGACCCCGGCACGACCGCAACCCCGGCTCTCCCCGGCGAGGACGGAGCCACTCCTTGGTGGCTGGTGGTGGCCGGGATGACCACCCTGTCGGCGGGCCTGATAGTCGTCGTCGCTCTACTGCGACGCCGTACCTGACAGGGTGTGACCTAGGCCCTGTCGAGGATCAGTTGAGCGCCGGGCCTACGGGAAAGTCCTCCCCCAGATGTCGAAGGTGGCACCGCGGTCGTCCATCCACACCATCAGGTAGGTCTCGCCGAGGGGCCGACTGAAGATCGGCATCGCCGGGGTGTGCTGCATAGACGTATCGCCCTCGATCAAGAAATCGGCCGTCCCCTGTGGTCTGCCGAACGAACTCACATACCGTCCTCGGATGTC
>CBDUUY010000035.1:0-13539 GCA_965370535.1 uncultured bacterium | reverse complement strand
GCCGACCGAGAGCAGGTTCCTAGAACGGGATGGCATCGCGCAACATATTCAACAGCGGCCACGGCACAATGCCGAGCACGATGGTCGCTGCCGAGGTGAGAGCCAGGGCGGTGGCCGCCCCGAAGCCCACGGGAATCGCCCCCTCGCCGTCACCCGGCGGTTCCATGTACATCCGCACGATCACACGCAAGTAGAAGAACAACCCGGCCACCGTGGCGACGACACCGATGATGACCGCCCACAGGTACCCGGCGTCGATGGCGGCCCTGAACACGGCGGCCTTGCCTGCGAACCCCGCCGTCAGCGGGATGCCCGCCATCGCCAGCATCATCAGGCCGAGGCCGGCTGCCAGCATCGGGGACCTCTTCCCCAACCCGGCGTAGGAGTCGATCGGCGAGCGGCCGCCGGTGGCCCCCGACACCACAGACACGACGGTGAATGCGCCGATCACCTGCAGGCTGTAGGTGGTGACGTAGAACCACATGTCGCCGACCCCGGCGTCGCCGGCGGTCAGTGCCATCAGGATGAATCCGGCGTGGGCGACCGACGAGTAGGCCAGCATGCGCTTGATGTCGTCCTGGGCAATGGCCAGCAGGGTCCCGATCAGCACCGAGGCGACGGCCAGCACCGCCAGTGCAGGCGCCCAGTCATCCAGATAGGCATCGAGCGGCACCGTCAGCACCCTCGCCATGGCGGCAAAACCGCCCACCTTGGCGCCGGCTGCCAGGAAGCCGGTGATGCCGGAGGGGGCGCCCTGGTACACGTCGGGGGACCACACATGGAAGGGGGCCGCGGACACCTTGAACCCGAGGCCCACGATCAGCAATGCGATGCCGGCCAGCAGCACACCCGGCCGCATGATGATCGTCTGGCTCAGGAACGACTCGGCACCGTACATCGACAGCGTGCCGGTGGCGGCAAAAACCAGGGCGATTCCGTACAGGAACACCGCCGAGGCAAACGAACCCAACAGGAAATACTTGAGGGCAGCCTCGTCGGCGTCGGCCCGGTCCCGGGTGATGCCCGCCAGCACGTAGACGCTGATCGAAGCCACCTCCAGGGCGATGAACAGCATCATGAAATTCGCCGACGCCGCCATGAGGTGCATACCGGCTGACGAGATCAGCACCAGTGTCACGAACTCGGCGCCACGCCTCTGCAGTGAGGTCACCAGATCCCAGGCGGCGATCAGGCCGATCCCGGTGAGGGTGAACACCACTATGCCCCCGAATGCCCCAAACCCGTCGAGGGCCAGCATGTCGGAGAAGTAGAGGTTGGCATCGGCACCCCGGCCGGTCACCCACTGGGCGACTGAGAGGCCGAGTGCGGCAGCCAGGCCGAGACCGGCGATCCATCCCCACACCCACTTGGGAGGCTTGCGCCCCACCTCGACCATCAGCAGCACCACCACCGCAGCCGACACGGCGACCTCGGGGCCGATGGCGAGGAAGTCCATGTTGCTCATTCGCCCACCTCCCCCAGCAGGGTGATGTCGGCGCCTGAGCCGAAGTCGGGCACCTCGTAGTCGGTGGTCTGCTCGATGCGATCCAGGATCAACTGCACCGAAGGCTCGATGCGCTCCAGGGCCGGCTTGGGATACAGGCCGAGGAACAGGACGAGGGCTGCGATCGGGGCCAGGATCACGATCTCGCGGATGCTGAGGTCCGTGAGGCCCTTGTTCTCCTCCAGGGTGATCGGGCCGGTGAACATGCGCTGGTAGGCCCACAACAGGTAGACGGCCGCCAGCACCACACCGGTGGAGGCAACGACGGCATAGATGGGCAGTGACAGGAACGAGCCGACCAGCACCAGGAACTCACCGACAAAGCCGTTGAGGCCCGGCAGTCCGATCGAGGCGAATGCGGTGAACAGGAACACGCCGGCGAACAGCGGCATCACCCCGGCGAGTCCCCCGAAGTCGGCGATCTCACGGGTGTGGCGGCGCTCGTAGATCATGCCGACCAATAGGAACAGGGCGCCGGTGGTGAGGCCGTGGTTGACCATCTGGATCACCCCGCCCTGGAGGCCCTGGGAGGTGAGGGCGAAGATGCCCAGCACGACGAACCCAAGGTGGCTCACCGACGAGTAGGCGACCAGGCGCTTGATGTCGGTCTGGGCGATGGCGACTACAGCCCCGTAGACGATGCCGATGACCGCCAACGTCGCCATCACAGGCACCAGATCGACGGTGGCCTCGGGGAACAGCGTCAGGTTGAAGCGGATCAGGCCGTATGTGCCCATCTTCAGCAGCACGCCGGCCAGGATCACCGACCCCGCGGTCGGCGCCTCGACGTGGGCGTCGGGCAGCCAGGTGTGGAACGGGAACAGCGGCACCTTGATGGCGAACGACAACCCGAATGCGGCAAACAGCCAGAACTGGGCCGTGCGGGTCAGGTCCACCCCGAGCAGTTCCACGAAGTCGAAGGTGGGCGACCCCAGCTGGTCGCGGGCCAGGAAGGCCAGCGCCAGGATCGCCGCAAACATCAAGGCCGAGCCAAAGGCGGTGAACAGGAAGAACTTGACGGCGGCGTACACCCGGTGTTTGCCGCCCCACACCCCGATGATGAAGTACATCGGGACGAGCATCACTTCCCAGAACACGAAGAAGACCAACAGGTCGAGGGCCACGAAGACGCCGAGAATCCCCGCTTCCAGGAACAGCATCGAGGCTGCGTACTGGTGCACCCTGTCCTTGATGGACGTCGAAGCCAGCAGGGCGATGGGGAAGAGGAAGGCGGTCAGCACCACCATCAGCAGCGAGATGCCGTCCACGCCCAGGTGATAGGCGACTCCCCACGGCTCGTGCCACGGCACGTTCTCGACGAACTGGAACCCTGCTGTGCCCGCCTCGAATTGCCACAGCACCCAGGCGGCGGCACCCAACGGCAGGATGCTGGCGGTGATCGCCATCGGCAGTGCCAACTCGGGACGGCGCCGCGGCAGCAGCAGCACGACGATGCCGCCCGCAAAGGGCAGCACGATCAGCGTGGTGAGAATGGGGAAGTCCACTAGATGCCTCCCCTCGTGAGGAACCAGGCCAGCAGGCCGACCGCACCAACGAGGATGAAGGCGGCATACGAACGGGCGAAGCCGGTCTGCAAGGGCCGCAGCCAGCCGGACACCTTGCCCGTCAGAGCGGCGATGCCGTTGGCGGCCCCGTCGATACCCCTGACATCGACGGTATCGGCCGCCCAGGTGGCAACCGCCCCGCCGCCGCCGACGAAGGCCTTCGCATAGGCGTCATCCACGTAGTAGCCCCGATTGAGCAACTTCCAGGCACCGGCGTCCTCGACGGGCACCTTGCCGCGGTAACGACCGGTGGCCGCTGCGATGCCGACGATCCCCGCTGCGATCGATACGAAGGCCAGCACCCACGGAGTCGCCCCGCCGGGGGCGTGGGTGAGGTGGACCGCTTCGAATGCCGGTTCCAGGAAGTGCTCCAACGTCAGATTCCACGGCGTGTTGATGAGGCCGCCCACAGCAGATGCGGCACCCAGCACAGCCAACGGAACCACCATGGTCCATGGGGATTCGTGGGCGTGCACACCGTCGTCCCAGCGCTTCGGCCCCCCGAACGTGAGCCACATCATCCTGGTCATGTAGAAGGCGGTCAGCAGAGCGGTGCCCAGGCCGATCGCCCACAGGACGATCCACGGCCCGCCACGCTCGAACACCGATGCCAGGATCTCGTCCTTGGACCAGAACCCTGCAAACGGCGGGATACCCGAGATGGCCAGCCAGGCGATGGCCATCGTCCCGAAGGTCCAGGGCATCACCCCGGCCAGGCCGCCCATCTTGCGTATGTCCTGCTCGCCGGCCACGCCGTGGATCACCGACCCTGCACCCAGGAAGAGCAGAGCCTTGAAGAAGGCATGTGTCATGAGGTGAAAGACGCCCGCCACGTGGGCGGCGGCGCCGACCGCCATGAACATGTATCCCAGTTGGCTGATGGTGGAGTAGGCCAGCAGCCGCTTGATGTCGTACTGGGCCACCGCGATGGTGGCGGCGAACAAGGCGGTGATGGCGCCGACGGTGGCCACCACCCCTGCCGAAACCGGGGCCAACTCGAACAGCACCCCGGTACGGGCGACCATGTAGACGCCGGCCGTGACCATGGTTGCGGCGTGGATGAGGGCCGAGACCGGAGTGGGGCCCTCCATGGCGTCGGGCAGCCACACGTATAGAGGCAACTGGGCCGATTTGCCCGCAGCGCCCAGCAGCAGCATCAGGGTGATGAGGGTGGCCAGGCCGGTCCCCAACTCGGCCGGGGCCTCCTCGAACACCGCATGGAACCCGAGAGTGCCGAACGTGGAGAAGATCAGCATCACGGCCACCAGGAAGCCGACGTCGCCGATCCGGTTGACCACAAAGGCCTTCTTGCCGGCGGCAGCAGCGGTGGGGCGTTCGAACCAGAAGGCGATCAGAAGGTAGGAGGACAGTCCGACCAGTTCCCACCCGACGAACATCACTGCGAAGTTGTCGCCGAGCACCAGGATCAGCATCGAGACGATGTAGAGGTTGAGGTCGGAGAAGAAGCGGCCGTAACCCTCGTCGCCGTGCATGTAGACGATCGAGTAGGCGTGGATCACCGCACCGACCCCGGTGACCACCAGAGTCATCAGCACCGACAACGGATCCCACAGGAACGAGGCCTCCACCCCGAGGGCCGGCAGCCACTCGAACCAGGTGATCGTGCCGGCGTGGGCGTCACCTGCAAAGAAGTCGAGGGCCGCGATCACAGCCAGCACGAAGGAGGCGCCGACCGTCATCGTCGCCACCACACCGGCCCACGGCTCTCCCAAACGTTTGCCGAAGGCGAGCAGCACGACGAACCCCGTCAGGGGGAGCAGCAGGACGAGTGAGACCAGAACCTCCACCACTACCCCTTCAACGCAGACAACTCGTCGACGGACGCGGTCGCCCGCCGTCTGAACACGGTCACGATGATCGCCAGGCCCACCACCACTTCGGCGGCGGCCACCACCATCACGAAGAACACCGATACCTGCCCGTCGATCACATTCAGGTCACGGCCTGCCGCCACAAACGTCAGATTGACGGCGTTGAGCATCAACTCGACCGACATGAACATGATCAGGGCGTTGCGGCGCAGCAGGATGCCGGAGGCGCCGATGACGAACAGCACGGCCGCCAATGCCATGTACCAACCGGGAGTGACCGTCATGGCCCCTCCTCCCCGTCGTCGCCCCGGAACAGGGCCAGGGCGACCGTGCCGGCAGCGGCGATGATCAGCAGCAGCGCCGTCACCTCGAATGGCAGCACCCAGGTGTCGAACAGACGGTCGCCGATGGCCTCGATCGTGCCGTTGATCGGCTCCGCCGGCGAACTCAGTCCGGTGGTCCAGGCCCTGCTGCCGGCCACCAGCACCCCGGCACCGAACAGCACCAGCAGCAGCAGAGAGACCGGGCGATGCAGAGGCAGCGATTCGGAGCGGTCCTCTGCCTTGTCGACGCCGATCATCATGATCACGAACAGGAACAGTGTCATAACCGCACCGGTGTAGACGATCACCTGCACCACGGCGATGAAGTGGCCTGCGTTGGAGACGTAGAAGACGGCGATGGAGAACATCGTCAGCATCAACCCCAGCGCCGAGTACACCGGGTTGCGGGCCCACACCATGGTGATCGCCCCGTAGAGGGCGGTGATCCCAAAGATGATGAAGAGGACGAGTTCGACCATCAGCCGGCCTCCTCCTCGTCGTCTCCGGTGTAGTCGGACTGCCCCCGCTCGGGAGGACGGTGCCCGGCCCCGGCGGTGGGGGTCCAACCCCGCACCCCTTCGTAGGCGACTCTGCCTGCAGGAGCGGTGGCCCGCATCCAGCCGTCGGCGACCTTCAACTCGTCGAGGTCTATGAGCTTGGAGGCGGGTTGTGGGTGGGGCACGTCGCCTTCGGGACTCATCAGCAACTCGCTGCGGGTGTAGATGGCCTCGTCACGGCCCTTGACAGACATCTCGAACAGGTGGGTCATCGTGATCGCCTCGGTCGGGCAGGCCTCCACACACATCGCACAGAAGATGCAGCGGAGCATGTTGATCTCATAGATGAACCCGAACCGCTCTCCCGGACTGACCGGGGCGTCTGCCGGGTTCTCCTTGCCCCGCACATAGATGCAGCGGGCCGGGCAGACCCCGGCGCACAACTCGCAGCCGATGCACTTCTCCATGCCATCGGGATATCGGTTTAGCACATGCCGCCCGTGGAAGCGCTGCGGCTTGGCCCTCATCTCCTTGGGGTACTTGTTGGTGACCCGTTTGAGGAACATCTGCTTGAGGGTGACCCCGAAGCCGGCGACCGGTGCGAACAGGCCCATCAGCGCCTCTCCCCTATGACCATGGCGTCCCCCATGCCCTCCAGGCGGTCACGATCGTGAACAGCATCAGCCAGGCGAGGCCGGCCGGGATCAGCCGCTTCCACCCCAGATCCATCAACTGGTCGTACCTCAGCCTGGGCAGCGTCGCCCGCAGCCAGATGAAGCCGAAGAGCAGCACGAACGTCTTCAGCATGAACCAGACCACCGGCATCATCGCCGACAGGAAACCGGGCAGGACGCCGGGGAATGTCGGGCCCAGCCATCCGCCGAAGAACAGCGTCACTGCGATCGCAGACAGGTTGAACATGTTGATGTACTCGGCCAGGAAGAAGAAGGCGAAGCGGATGCCCGAGTACTCGGTGTGGAACCCCCCCACGATCTCGGTCTCGGCCTCGACCAGGTCGAAGGGGGCCCGGTTGGCCTCCGCCACAGCAGAGATCATGAAGATGCCGAACGACGGGGCCAGCCAGAACACGAACCAGGCGGGGACAAAGCCCCGGAAGGATCCCTGCTGCAGTTCGACGATGCGCGACAGCGACATCGTGCCGACCCCCACCGACCCGTCGCCGATCTGGTGGGAGGCGAACAGGACCACGGGGACCAGGGCCAGGCCCATCGCCGCCTCGTAGGAGATCATCTGGGCGGTGGCCCGCACCCCGCCGATCAGCGGGTACTTGGACCCCGACGCCCACCCTGCCAGGACGATGGCGTACACCGCCAGCGACGACATCGCCAGGATGTAGAGCACCCCGACATTCAGGTCCATCGCCTGCAACGTCACCCGGGTGTCGCCGATCGTGATCGGATCACCGATGGGGATCACCAGGAAGATCAGGAAGGCGGGGACGAGCGCCATGACGGGGGCCGCCACGTAGATGCCCAACTCCACCTTGCGGGGGATCACCGACTCCTTGAGGAACAGTTTGAGGCCGTCGGCCAGGGTCTGGAGCACGCCGAAGGGACCGGCCCTCATCGGGCCGAGGCGGTTCTGCATGTCGGCGACCAGTTTGCGCTCTATCCACACCAACAGCAGCACGACCACAACCAGGAAGGCGAAGGAGATCACCACCTTGATCACCGCCGACCAGAAGACCGAGGCGAAGAGGCCCTCGATGAATGAGGTCATCGCACCGCCTCCATGGTGATCTCCAACCCCGATCCGATCGAGGCTCCCAGGTGCAGCGGCAGGTAGACGGTGCCTGCCACCAGCGAGGCGTCGAACACGGCAGGCAACTCGACGGTCCCGCCGCTGCCGGCGATCCTGACCATCTCACCGGCCTCGATGCCGAAGCGGGCGGCGTCCTCGGGATGCACGTAGGAGGCGGGTTCGGGAGCCAATCCGGACAGCGAAGGGCCCGCCTGGGTGAGGGTGCCCCGGTCGTACAGCACTCTGGCCAGATGGAGCACCAGATCCCTGCCCACCGGGGCCGGGGCGTGATCCTGTGGGATGTGGGCGATCGGCTGAGTGCCTTCGGGGCCGGGAGCCACAATGCCCCGGCGCCCTTCGCCCCAGGCCAGGCCGTCCCAACTGAGGCCGGCGTAGGCGGGCGCCACGGCGGCCATCTCCCCGGCGATCGCATCCGACGATGTGGCCCCCAGCGATCCGCCCATACGCCGCGCCAGGTCTTCGAAGATCTCGTGGGAGGGACGGGCCGCCCCGGGGCCGGGCAGCAGGCGGTTCACCTTCTGCACTCTGCCCTCCAGATTGGTGACGGTGCCCTCGGTCTCGGCAAAACCGAGAGAGGGAAGCACAACGTCGGCCCGGGATGCCGACTCGGAGAGGAACAGGTCCACGGCCACAGTGAAGGAAGCCGCTTCGAGAGCCTCCGCCGCCAGGGACGGCTCCACGAAGTCGGCGACCGGGTCGGCGCCCAGCAGGACGAGACCCTTCACGTCGCCTGAGATCAAGCCCTCGATTATCCCGGTGGCGTTGCGGCCGGGAGCCTCGGGAAGGCTGCCCCAGTGCCCGGCCAGAGCGCCGCGGGCACCGGAGTCGCTCACGGCGGCCCTGCCCGGCAGCAGGCCGGGGTCGAGGCCCATATCGAGTGCTCCGTAGACGTTGCTGCGGCGGGTGACCGGCATGAGGGTGGCGTCGGGCAAGCCGGAGGCAAAGGCGAGCACCGCTTCGGCGAGGCGGGAATCGTCACCGAGGCCGGGACGGCCCACGATCGCCACCACGGGGCCTTCGCCCAGCGCCTCACGGACGGCCGCCATGTCTCCAGCACCGTCTGCGATGCGGCGGAGCGCCTCGGTGCCCGCCCCCGGGCGATACCTCACCGTGTGAGTGGCGACACCATCGAGGCCGGTGGCCCTGGGGTGCACCACGATCAGGTTGGCTCCCAGTTCTGTGGCCGCCCTCCGCACCCTCAGATAGAGGACGGGCAGTTCTTCCTTCAGATCGGGTGCCCAGACCAGCACGGTCCTGGCCTTCTCCAGGTCGTCGATGGTGGCTCGCGAGATGATGCCGGTCAGCAGCGGGGCTTCGAGGCCGTCGCCCAACTGGGCATCGATGTTGTTGGTGCCCGTCACGGTGCGCAGGAACTTGCCGAAGGTGTAGGCCTCCTCGTTGGTTCCTCTGGCGCCACCCAGACCTGCGATCGCATCCGGGCCACCTGCTGCGACCTCGCCGAGGCGCACGGCGACCAGGTCGAGGGCGTCGGCCCATGAGGCCTCTTCCAGTTCGCCTTCGTCGTTGCGGATCAACGGGGTGGTGAGGCGCTCGCCGCTGTTGAGGTACTCGAAGCCGAAGCGGCCCTTGTCGCACAGCCATCCCTGGTTGGTGGGATCGTTGTCCACACCCAGGAAGCGCAGCACCTCATTGCGGCTCGACTGCACCGAGATACGGCAGCCGACCGAGCAGTGCGGGCAGGTGCTCTCCACCGCCTCCAGATCCCAGGGGCGGGCCCGGAACCGGTATGGGGTGGCGGTGAGGGCACCCACCGGGCAGATCTGCACGGTGTTGCCCGAGAAGTACGAGGCGAAAGGAGCGTCGGGGAAGGTGCCGACCTGCACGGTATTGCCGCGGCCCGTGAACTCGATGAGCGGATCGCCGGAGATCTCGTCGGAGAATCGGGTGCAGCGTGCACACAGGATGCAGCGCTCCCTGTCGAGCAGCACCAGATCGGAGATCGGGATCGGCTTGGGGTAATGGCGCTTCTCCTCGACGAAGCGGCTCTCGCCCGGACCGCAGGCCATCGTGTAGTCCTGGAGCGGGCACTCGCCGCCCCGGTCGCAGACGGGGCAGTCCAGCGGGTGGTTGAGCAGCAGGAACTCGAGCACACCCTCCTGGGCCTTGGTCACGGTCTCGGTCTCGGTATGGACCACCATGCCGTCGGCCACCGGCGTCGTGCACGAGGTGGTCAGCATCATGCCCCCCGGGCCCTCGACCTGCACCAGGCACATCCTGCACAGACCGACGGGGTTCATTCGCGGGTGGTAGCAGAAGTGCGGGATGTGGGTGCCCGCCTCCTTGGCGGCCTCGATGAGCAGCATCCCCGCCGGGACCTGCTTCTCCCGCCCGTCGATGGTGATCGTCACGAGTTCGGGTCGGTCAGCCAAGAGGGCATCCTCCCTCGTGCACGTGGGCGGCCACCTCGTCCTTGAAGAAGTCCATGAGCGAGGTGATCGGCGACACCGCTGAAGGGCCCAACGGACAGATCGTGGTCATGGCGGGCGGCCAGGCGAGCCCCGGGCTGATGTTGTCGCCGATGTCGAGCAGCAGATCGAGATCGATCTCGCGCCCTTCCCCTGCCTCGATACGAGTCAGCACCTGCTGCAGCCAGGTGGTTCCTTCCCGGCATGGTGTGCACTCCCCACAGGACTCGTGGGCGAAGAAACGCACCAACCGCAATGCCGCCTTGACCATGCAGGTGGTCTCATCCATCACCACCACGGCACCCGAGCCGAGCATCGATCCATTCTCGGCGACATCGGGGATGGTCATCAGTGTGTCCAGGTGCTCCTCGACGAACCAGGGCGCAGAGGCCCCACCGGGGATCCAGGCCTTGAGCGCCTTGCCGTCTGGGATACCGCCGCCGATGTCGTAGATGAACTCGCGCCACGTCATCCCCATGACGATCTCGTAGTTGCCGGGGTTGTTCACATGGCCCGACAGCGAGAACAGCCTGGTCCCCTTGGACCCCTCCGGCCCGATGGCGTCGTAGGCGGCACCGCCGTTGGCGACGATCCACGGCACCTTGCTGATCGTCTCGACATTGTTGACGATGGTCGGCTTGGCGTAGAGGCCCTCGACCGCTGGGAACGGCGGCTTCAACCGGGGCTCACCCCGCCGCCCCTCGAGGCTGTTGAGCATGGCGGTTTCCTCGCCGCAGATGTAGGCGCCGGCGCCCAGGTGCACGGTGATATCCAGGTCGAAGCCCGACCCGAGGATGTCCTTGCCCAGGTAGCCGGCCGCATAGGCCTCGTCGACGGCCCGCTGCACCCTGCGGGCCGGACGGGGATACTCACCCCGGATGTACACGAAGGCCTGGTGGATCGAGAGGGCGTATGCCGACAGGATGATCCCCTCGATCATCTGGTGCGGGTCCCGCTCCAGCAGTTGGCGATCCTTGAAGGTGCCCGGTTCGGACTCGTCGCCGTTGATGACCAGATAGCGGGGGACGGCCGGGCCGAGGAATCCCCACTTGAGGCCCATAGGGAACGCGGCGCCGCCCCTGCCCAGGAGATTCGAAGCCTTGACCTCGGCGGTGATCTGCTCTGGGGCCATCCCGGCGAGAGCGGTCCGCAGAGTGGTGTATCCGCCGGTCTGCTCGTAGCGGCTCAGCGTGTTGCTGTCGGACGGGTGGGCGGCCATACGAGCGGTGAGGATGGGGGCCGTCATGAGCCCTCCCCCGTCGTGCCCAGCGGGCCGAACGCCGGCACCGCACCTGTGGCGCCCACGGTCTCGGCCGGGCCCCAATCGAAGGACTGCCGGCCGCCGAAGCGCTCCTGCAGGTCGTCGCCCAGCACGGTCGAGGGTTGCTGCTCGCGGAGCCAGCGGCACATCGCCCTGCCCTGGTCGGGAGTGACCCCCTCGACCAGTTCGTAGTTCACCTGGACGGCGGGGGCGCCGCCACACGCCCCGATGCACTCGACGTGCTCCACGCTGAAGAGGCCGTCCGAGCCGGTCTCGCCGTCGGCGACGCCGGTCTCGTCGATGACGGCCTGCAGTACATCGTCGGCACCCCTCAGCATGCACGAGATCGAGGTGCACACCGACACCAGGTACTTCCCGACCGGTTCCCGCTTGTACATCGTGTAGAAGGTGGCGACCGACTGCACCTGAGCGGGGAAAAGTCCCGTCAACTCGGATACTCGCCGCTGGCCTTCGTCGGTGAGGTAGCCGTCCTCGTGCATCGCCAGATACAGCAACGGCATCACAGCCGAGCGGGCCTCGGGGTACCTGGCCACGATGGCGGCGGCGCGTTCTTCGGTCTCACGGTGCCAGGTCATCGGTCCACATCTCCCAGCACCGGGTCCAGCGACGCAAGGGTGGCAATCGTGTCGGCGATCATCGAATCCGTGAGCATCACCGGCAGCGCCTGGACGTTGGCGAATGAGGGTGCCCGCACATGGAGTCGCCACGGGCGGGATTCGCCGCTGGACACCAGATACATGCCCAGTTCACCGCGGGGCGATTCGACGGCCTGATACACCTCGCCCTCGGGCACCTTGAATCCCTCGGTGAAGATCTTGAAGTGGTGGATCAAGGCCTCCATCGACTCGTCTATGCGGGCCCGCGGAGGCGGTGTCACCTTGCGGTCGTCGGTGCGATAGTCGCCGGCCGGCATACGCTCGGCGGCCTGACGGACGATACGCAGCGACTGGCGCATCTCCTCGAGACGAACCAGGTAGCGGTCGTAGACATCGCC
The DNA here is from genome assembly GCA_965370535.1 of uncultured bacterium. Classification (GTDB taxonomy): domain Bacteria; phylum Actinomycetota; class Acidimicrobiia; order Spongiisociales; family UBA11373; genus JAHJML01. The sequence goes on along the minus strand of CBDUUY010000035.1, from coordinate 1,334 downwards.
GTGCTTGCCTGTGGGGATGTCGAAGTCGTATTCCTCGATGCCCGAGTACGGGAACCCCTTGCGGAGGTCCCAGTCGACCCCCGCCGCCCTGGCGTTGGCGCCTGTGACCCCGTACGCCTTGCACTCGGCCGGTGTTATCACACCGACACCCTGGGTCCGATCCACGAAGATGGGGTTCTCGGTGAGCAGGTTCTCGTAATCCGCGATGCCCCTGGGGATCACCTCGAGGATGTCTTCGACGTCCTCCTCCCACCCGTCCGGCAGGTCGGCGGCCACCCCCCCGGGACGGATGTAGTTGTGGTTCATCCGCAACCCGGTGGTCTTCTCGAAGAAGTCCAGGATCCGCTCCCGATCCCGGAAGCCGTACAGCATCAACGACAGCGCCCCGACGTCCATGCCCTGGGTGGCGACCCAGACAAGGTGCGATGAGATCCGGTTCAACTCGGTCATCAGGATGCGGATGGCCATGGCACGGGGCGGCATCTCCACTTCCAGCAACTGCTCCACGGCCAGAGAGAACGCCAGTTCGTTGTGGAGCGGCGACAGGTAATCCATGCGGGTGACGTTGGTGCACCCCTGGACGAAGGTGAGGGTTTCGGCGGTCTTCTCCATCCCGGTGTGGAGGTAGCCGATGATCGGCTTGACTCGCCGGATCGTTTCGCCCTCCAGTTCCAGATGCAGCCGCAGCACGCCGTGGGTGGCCGGGTGCTGGGGTCCCATGTTGATGACCTGGGTCTCCTCATCCGAGGCCGGCCCGCCATCGACGAAATCGTCGTCGACCAGTGTGCCCCGCTGGCCGGCGAGGACCTCAGCGGCCTCCTCGCTCTCGGGCAGCATCTCCTGGGCGCCCTCGTCGGTGAAGCGGCCCGTGTCGGTGGGCGCCTCGGTGCCGGTCAGCCACAGATCGTGGGAGCGGCGGCGCTCGGTAGCGGCATCGGCGGGGGCGGCGTCGGGAAGCCGCTCGACCCCGGCGGCTTCGAGATCTCCTGTGACGAAGTCGGGAGGATCGCTCATCGGCCGTCTGGTTCCTTGAACTGCACCGGCACGGAGCCGACCGGGGCGTCTTTGCGAAGCGGGTGCCCCTCCCACTCGTCGGGGAGAAGGATGCGGGTCAGTTCTGGATGACCGGCGAAATGGACTCCGAACAGGTCGAAGGCCTCCCGCTCGAAGAAGTTGGCCCCTGGGAACACCCCGGTGATCGATGGCATCCCGGGGTCGGGGCCGTCGAGAGCGACCTTGATCAGCAATCGGGAACGCCGGGTCGGATCCACCAGGTTGACGATGACCTCGGAACGCTGCGGACGCCGGTGCAGGTGATCTGCGGCGGTCAGGTC
>CBDUUY010000034.1:0-13722 GCA_965370535.1 uncultured bacterium | reverse complement strand
ACTCCCGGAACAGCCCCGCCGGATCGTCCAGGTGCTCCAGGACCAGCACGGCGAACGCTCCGTGCAATTCGTCGTCTCCCACCCACGAGAGATCGGGCAGTCGGGAGATCACCGTCGGTCCCGAGGCGGCGGCCTCAGCCGCCAGGATCTGCGATAGATCGCAACCGACGGCTACGGCGCCCGATGAGGACACCGCCCGCATCATCTGCCCCTCGCCACACCCGAGGTCGAGCCACCTCTCCCCCGGCTGCGGGTCGATCAGGTCGAGAGCCAGAGGCACGACTTCCTCGCCGTATGCCGGATCACCTGCGACCTCGCCCATCCACCAAGCGGCGAGACCATCACCCCAGGTCACGGGGAGAGCACCCCCTTGAGCGCATCGCCCGTGTACGACCCGGGTACGGCGGCCACAGCCTCCGGAGGGCCTTCCGCCACGATCCGGCCGCCTTCGTCACCGCCTTCGGGCCCGAGGTCGATGATCCAGTCGGCAGACTTGATCACATCGAGGTTGTGCTCGATCACCAGGATGGTGTTGCCTGCGTCCGCCAGTCGCTGCAGCACACTCAGCAGCTTGCGTACGTCCTCGAAGTGCAGGCCGGTGGTCGGCTCGTCCAGGATGTAGAAGGTGCGCCCTGTGGCCCGCTTACCCAGCTCGCTCGCCAGCTTGACCCGCTGGGCTTCGCCGCCGGACAGCGTCGGGGCCGGTTGGCCCAGTTTGATGTAGCCGAGGCCGACATCGCCGAGAGTCCGCAGCACCCTCACGATGGGCGCCTGATTCTCGAAGAAGGCGATGCCCTCGGTCACCGACATCGCCAGCACATCGGCGATGGTGTGGCCCTTCCAGAGGATCTCGAGCGTCTCCCGGTTGTAGCGACGGCCTTTGCACTGCTCGCACGGGATGTAGACGTCCGGAAGGAAATGCATCTCGATCTTGATCTGCCCATCGCCCCTGCAGGCTTCGCACCTTCCGCCCTTGACGTTGAACGAGAAGCGGCCCGGCTTGTAACCCCGCATCCTGGCATCGGGGGTCGATGCAAACAGCGAACGGATCTTGTCGAAGACCTTGGTGTACGTGGCCGCATTGGAACGAGGGGTCCGGCCGATCGGCGACTGGTCGATGTTGATGGCCTTGTCTATCTGGTCCAGGCCGTCGACCTGTCTGTGCAGACCCGGCATCTCGCGACTCCGGTACAACTCGAAAGCCATCGCCTTGGAGAGGATCTCCTCGACCAGGGTGGACTTGCCGCTGCCGGACACACCCGTCACTGCGATGAACATGCCGAGAGGGAACTCCACATCGAGATCCTTGAGGTTGTTCTCTGCGGCCCCTCTCACGACGATGGCCCTGCCATCGGATTGGCGGCGCGCTCCGGGCAGAGGGATGACCCTGCGGCCCTTCAGGTAGTCACCGGTGATCGACGATTCCTCGGCCACTATCTCTTCGAGGGACCCCTCCGCAACGATCCTGCCGCCGTGCTCCCCGGCCCCCGGTCCGATGTCCACGATGTGGTCTGCTGCGCGGATGGTCTCCTCGTCGTGCTCGACGACGAGCACGGTGTTGCCCAGATCGCGGAGCCGTACCAGCGTCTCGATGAGCCGTTGGTTGTCGCGCTGGTGCAACCCGATCGACGGCTCGTCGAGGATGTAGAGCACACCCACGAGACCGGATCCGATCTGGGTGGCCAGCCGGATTCGCTGCGCCTCCCCACCGGCCAGGGTCGCTGCGCTGCGGCTGAGCGTCAGGTAGTCGAGGCCCACGTCCAACATGAAGCGGAGCCGGGCCTGGATCTCCTTGAGGACGGCGGCGGCGATCCTCGCCTGGCGCTCGTCCAGCTTCAACGAATCGAGGAACTCGCTGGCGTTCCGCAGGGACAGTGAGGACACCTCGTGGATGCTGCTGCCCCCCAACTCCACCGCCAGTGACACGGGATTGAGCCTGGCCCCCAGGCAACTCTCGCAGGGGACCAGTCGCATGAACTGCTCGTATGCCTCCCTGGCGCCCTCGCTGTCCGAGTTCTCATGGCGGCGCACCAGCCAAGGCACCAGACCCTCATATGTGGTCTGGTAGCGGCGCTCCCTGCCGAAACGATTGGTGTAGGTGACGGTGATCGGCTCGTCACCCGTGCCCTCCAGCACCATGGTGCGGTCCCGCTCTGAGAGCTCCGAGAAAGGAGCCTCGAGGTCCAGGCCGTGCTTGGCGGCCAGACCGTCCAGCAGTCGGGAGTAGTAGGTGGCTCTGTGCCTTCCGGCCCAGGGCACGATTGCACCTTCAGACAGGGACTTGTCCTGATTGGGTATCGCCAGCCTCCAGTCCACCTGGAAGCGGGTGCCGATGCCGTTGCACCCTGTGCATGCGCCGTATGGGCTGTTGAACGAGAAGTTCCGCGGCTGGAGTTCGTCGAACGACAGGCCGCAGTGGTCACAGGCGAAATGCTGGCTGAACGTGAGAGCCGCCCCGTCCTCCACATCGATGAGCGCCACCCCCTCGGCCAGGCGCAGCGCAGTTTCGAGCGAGTCGGTCAGCCGCCGCTCGATCCCGTCCTTGCGGACCAGACGGTCGACGACGACCTCGATGGTGTGCTGGTAGTACCGGTCGAGGCGGATGTCCTCTGTCAGATCCCGGATCTCCCCGTCGATCCTGGCCCGGGAGAAGCCCTCCCTGCTCAGCTCCTTCAGCAGCGCTTCGTACTCTCCTTTGCGGCCCCGCACCACAGGGGCCAGGACCTGGAAGCGAACTCCGGATTCCAGTTCGAGGATCTGGTCCACGATCTGCTGCGGAGTCTGCCGTGCCACCACCCTTCCGCACTGCGGACAGTGAGGGATGCCGGCCCTGGCGTACAGAAGCCGCAGGTAGTCGTGGATCTCGGTGACCGTGCCGACGGTGGACCGCGGATTGCGGCTTGCAGTCTTCTGGTCGATCGAGATGGCAGGAGAGAGGCCTTCGATGAAGTCCACATCGGGTTTCTCCATCTGGCCGAGGAACTGCCGGGCGTATGCAGAAAGGCTCTCGACGTAGCGGCGCTGTCCCTCGGCATAGATCGTGTCGAATGCGAGGCTCGACTTGCCAGACCCCGACAGCCCCGTGAACACGATCAACCGATCGCGCGGCAGTTCCAGGGAGACGTTCTTGAGGTTGTGTTCCCGGGCACCCCGGATGACGATGCTGTCGCTGGCCACGCCCGTCCTCGACTTCGGCCGCCGCATCATAACGGTGAGGTGTGACTGAATCTCAGCGGTGTGTTTCGGTCCCGAGCGGGTGGTCGGCAACGGCCCCGATGCGGCGATCCGGCCCTCCATCTCCCCGAATCACCGCACCGGGCGCTCCATTGGCGAAGGCCCAGATCCAGGTCCCCGAACCCGAGGCCGCGTCTACACTGCCCACCATGTTCAGGCAGATCGGCACCGGCGAGATCATCCTCATCGTGGTCGTGCTGGTGTTCCTCTTCGGTGCGAAGAAGATCCCCGAACTGGCCCGCTCTATAGGGAAATCGGCGAGGGAACTCCGCAAGGGCCTCAAAGACGGCCTCGACGACGAGGACGACCCGGACGCCTGAGGGGCGCCCACGGCCTGCCGTCACCGGGCGGCGTCGGCCATCTCCTTGAGTTCCCTCTTCAACTCGTTGATCTCATCGCGCAGCCTGGCTGCGTATTCGAAACGCAACTCGCGGGCCGCCTCGCGCATCTCCTCCTCGAGGCTCTGCACCAGCCTGCGCAGATCGTCCACCGGTAGATCGAGAGCCTTCCGTTCGGCGACCTCCCGCCGCCGCCGAACCACACCGGGGGCGTCCGGGCTCTGGATCAATTCGAGGATGTCGGAGACCTTCTTGCGGATCGTCTGCGGGTCGATGCCGTGCTCCTCGTTGAACGAAGCCTGCAGCGCCCGGCGCCGGTTGGTCTCGTTGATGGCCCGCCGCATCGATTTGGTGACGTCGTCTGCGTACATCAACACCTGGCCGTCGATGTTCCGGGCGGCCCTTCCGATGGTCTGGACCAGGCTCGTCTCCGATCGAAGGAAACCCTCCTTGTCGGCATCGAGGATCGCCACCAACCCCACCTCCGGCAGGTCCAGGCCCTCGCGCAGCAGGTTGATGCCGACCAGCACATCGAATTCGCCCAGGCGCAGGTCCCGGAGGATCTGCACCCTCTCGAGCGTGTCGATATCGGAGTGCAGGTACCGGCAGCGAATCCCCATCTCGAGCAGGTAGTCGGAAAGGTCCTCTGCCATCTTCTTGGTGAGTGTCGTCACCAGCACACGCTGATCGGCCTCGGCCCTGCTCCGGATCTCTTCGAGGAGGTCGTCGATCTGGCCCCTGGTCGGTCTGACGATGACTTCCGGATCCACCAGGCCGGTCGGCCGGATGATCTGCTCCACCACCCTGTCCGATTGTTCGAGTTCCCACTTCCCAGGGGTGGCCGACAGGAACACGGCCTGCCCGACCCGTTCCAGCCACTCGTCGAAACGCAGCGGCCGGTTGTCGGCGGCGGACGGCAGCCGGAAGCCGTGCGCGATGAGCATCTCCTTGCGGCTCCTGTCCCCCAGGGACTGGCCGTGCATCTGAGGCACGGTGACGTGGCTCTCGTCGATGACGGTCAGGTAGTCCTCGGGGAAGTAGTCGAGCAGGGTGAAGGGGGGTTCGCCGGGTTCCCGTCCGTCCAGATGGCGGCTGTAGTTCTCGATGCCGTTGCAGTAACCCACCTCCCGCATCATCTCGAGGTCGTACCCGGTGCGCATCCGCAGCCGCTGGGCTTCGAGCAGTTGATTCGCCTCCTCGAGGTCGGCCAGCCTGTCGGCGAGCTCGATCTCGATGGTCTCCATGGCCTTGCAAGTCCGCTCCTCGGTCGCCACATAGTGGGTGGCCGGGTACACGAACACTTCCGATAGGCCGCTGATGACCTCGCCGGTGATCGGATTCATCTCGACTATTCGATCTACCTCATCGCCGAAGTACTCGATCCTGACGAGCGTCTCCCCGTAGGCAGGGAACACCTCGAGGGTGTCGCCCCGCACCCGGAACTTGCCGCGCATGAGATTGATCTCGTTGCGCTCGTACTTGATGTCTACGAGCCGCCGGATCGCATCGTCGAGCGGGTACTCGACCCCCTGCACCAGTCGCAGCAACTGGCCCTCGTAGTGCTCGGGTGACCCGAGACCGTAGATGGCAGACACCGATGCCACGATGATCACATCGCGCCGGGTGAGCAGGCCTGCAGTCGCCGAATGGCGGAGCCGGTCGATCTCGTCGTTGACCGTGGCGTCCTTCTCGATGTAGGTATCGCTCTGGGGGATGTACGCCTCGGGTTGGTAGTAGTCGTAGTAGGAGACGAAGTACTCCACCCGGTTGTCGGCGAAGAACTGGCGGAATTCGTTGGCCAACTGGGCGGCAAGCGCCTTGTTGGGCGCCAGCACCAGGGTGGGGCGCTGTACCTTCTCTATGAGCCAGGCGATGGTCGCCGACTTGCCGGAGCCGGTGATCCCGAGCAGCGTCTGGAATCGATCTCCCTCTCCGACGCCTTCGGCCAGAGAGGCAACGGCGGCAGGCTGATCACCTGCGGGCTCAAAATCGGAGTACACCTTGAAGGGCTGCATCCGGACCACGTTACCCCGTGGCTGTAGCGGAGATCAGGGGTGCGGATCGCCTACCAGCGCCCGCCAGACCCGGTGGCACTCGTTCTGGAGATGTTCGAGATCTTCGCTGTTGTCGATGACGTGGTCGGCCATCGCCAGCCACGTGTCCCTGTTCGGCTGGGCGGCCATTCGGCCTGCGATCTCTTCCGGCTCCATGCCTCGCAGCCGGAGCCGGAAGATGCGTTGCTCCTCGGGTGCATCCACCACGACCCGCACCCACCCGGCACCCAGGAAGTCCAGCGGCAGCGGTAGCTCCACCATCACCAACGGGACCTCGCCGGCTGCAGCGACCTCGTCGAGGATCAGCCGGCGGATCGCAGGGTGAGTGATCGACTCCAAATCCGCCAGGTTGCCCGATTTCGAGAAGACGATCCGGCCCAGGGCTCGACGGTCGATTCGGCCGTCGATGACTGCCGCCGGCCATCGGTCGGCTACCTCTGCCTCGGCCAGGCCGCCCGGATCCAGAACCCGGTGGCCTGCGGCGTCCGCCGAGATCACTGCCGCACCCCGGGCGCCGAACACCGCTGCGGCAGCCGATTTGCCGCTGCCGATCCCGCCGCACAGCAGGGCGCGTGTTGTCATGGGCGGACGATACCGGGCGCGGCGCTTCTCAGGCGGGGAGGTACATGCGAGCCAGGGCGTGGAAGGCCTTGGCGACTTTGGATCGAGGACTGAAGGCCACCGCCGGAATCCCCTCGTTGACCGACTGTGGGATGAGGCGGTCGGACGGGATCGAGGCGGCTATCTCCTCGCCCAGCGAGCGCTCCAACTCGCCGAGGTCGAGGCGGGCCTTTGAGTTGGATCGGTTGACGACCACATCGAGGCGGTTCATATCGAACCGGGCAGCCCGCAATGTGTCGAGTGCGATCTTGGCGTTCTTCACACTCGGGAGGTCCATGTCCACCACCATCAGCACGTCGTCGGAGTGCTCCAGGAGCGTGATCAGAGCGTCGTCGAAGATGGGCGGAGTGTCCACCACCACGAAGTCGTACATGCCGCGGAGCATCTCCATGACCCGCAGGACCACCTTGGGGCCCACTCGCTCGGCCGCGGTGGGGACCAACGGGGCCGGCAGCACTCGCATCCCGGAGTCGTGCCATAGCAGCAGAGCATCCAGTCGCGACTCAGTCAGGTCCTCGATGACATCGGCCACATCGACGATCGTGCGAGTCGGGTCGACCTGGAGCATCAGTGCCACGTCGCCGAATTGCAGATCGGCATCCACGATCACGACCTTGTCCTCGCCGGATCTTTCGGCGAGAGCCGTGGCCAGGTTGGTGGCGGTGATCGACTTGCCGGACCCACCCTTTCCGGACATCACTGTGATGACGTTGCCTCGACCGGGCCTGCGGCCGGAGACGGGATGCGGGGCCGGCTCGTCTGCGCCCAGCGCTTCGAGCCCGATGGGATCGGTCGCCTCCACCGCATCCAAGGGAGAACTGGAGATCTCGGGGGCCGGCATCGCCGGGGGAGACGCAGGCGGCCCGGCGGGGGACACAGGAGCTTGATCGCTCTCAGGCAACGGAGGTGACTCAGCAGGCATCGGTGGCGCATCAATCGGCATCACAGACACAGATTCGGCATCCGGAGGTTCCGGTGCCTGAGGGGCGGGTGTCTCGACGATTGGTGGCACGGCGGGAGGAGTGGCCTCCACCGGCACCTGGGCCTGCTCGATAGGTGCCGGGGCGAATGGCTCCAGGGGCTCGGCTGGCCAGTAGAAGCCCTCATGCGCCGGGGCGGGTCCAGGGATCGGCATCTGCGGCGGGTTCGGGTCGGGTGGCAGGACTGGAGCCGTCCCAAAGACCTCTCCGAAATTGCCTGTAGCGGAGGCAACCGAGGCGGTCTCGGGAGCAGATTCCTGTGCGATGCTGCCGGTTTCCGTGCCGCCGGAGGGCTGGGCTGGAGACGATCCTGTGTCCGGAGCCTCCAGGCGCACCCGTTCCGGCGGGGCAGCCTCGAACACGACATCCACCGCCGGCCTCTCTGCATCGGCGATCGGGGCCAGGCCGGAGAGCATCTCCGACATCTTGCGGTGCGTGACGGGTGCATCAATGACATCGACCATTCCGGTGCGAAGGGCGGCACGCAGGACCCGGTTGGTGACGACGTCGGCGACCAGCACCATTGACAGATCGGGGTCGGCAGATCTGAGCACAGAGGTGGTATCGACGCCGGCCTCGTCGCCAAACGAGGGACCGATTATCGCGAGATCGACCCGGCCTCCCGCAGCGATCTCGGCGGCTTCCGGCATCGACCTGGATACGACCACCCGGTGGCCCTCCAGCATTGCAGACACTGAGTCCGCAAACCCCAGATCGTTGTCGACGATGAGGACCAGTCGGCCCTTTGTGGACCCGGCTGTCATGGTCTCCACACACTCCTCAGACGACGCTCATGGGCGCACACGACGCCCGGTGACTAGTGCGTCGGCCGAGGGGGAGGCCTCCTTGAGGGTATTCAGCGGAACCGGCCCGGCTCCGGGGCGGCTACTTGCGCCCGATGCCCTTCTCCTTGAGTTCCTGCAGGATGGCTTCGAGGTCGGCTGTGATCGGCGGTTCCTCGCGGGACGGCTCGGCGTCTTCGCGTTCGAACTCGCGGCGCTGCCGCTTCTGCGGACGGCTCCGCTCCTCGCTGCCCGCCCACTGCTGGCGTTCCTCCCAATCGGGAGACGCCTGCTTGATGGACAAGCTGATCCGGCGCCGGTCCACATCGACCTCGGTGATCTTGACCTTGACGTCTTGACCCACAGAGAGCTCCAACTCGGGACTCTCCACGTGATGCGCTGCGATCTCGGACACGTGCACCAGGCCCTCGACTCCGTCGGTGACCGCGACGAACGCCCCGAACGGGACCGTCTTGGTGACCTTGCCGTCCACGACCGAGCCCACACCGTTCGCATCTGCGAAGGACTCCCAGGGATCGTCACGTGTCTGGCGGATCGAGAGGGAGATCCGCTCCCGTTCACGATCGACCTCGAGCACCTTGACGTTGACCTCGTCGCCCACCGAGACCACCTCAGAGGGGTGGCTGACGTGCTGCCACGACAACTCGGACACATGGACGAGGCCGTCCATGCCTCCCAGGTCTACGAAGGCGCCGAAGTTGACCACGGAAGAGACGACACCCTTCCTCATCTCGTCTGGCTCCAGACCGTCGAGGAACTCTTGCCTCTGATCAGCCTGTGCCTCCTCCAGGTAGGCCCGGCGGGACAGCACCACGTTGTTGCGGTTCCGATCCAACTCGATGACCTTGGCCTCGAGCGGCTCACCGACGAAGGGCTGCAGGTCCCGGACCCGGCGCAGATCCACCAGCGAAGCCGGCAGGAAACCGCGCAGGCCGATGTCGACGATCAGTCCGCCCTTGACGACCTCGATCACCTGGCCGGTGACGGTGCCGCCACTCTCCATGACCTTCTCTATCCGTCCCCATGCCCGCTCGTACTGAGCGCGCTTCTTGGAGAGGATGAGGCGGCCGTCCTGGTCCTCCATCTGCATGACCAGCGCCTCGACCTCGTCGCCCACGCTGACGACCTCTGCCGGGTTGACCGAATTGCGGATCGACAGTTCGTTCGCCGGGATGACGCCCTCGGACTTGAATCCGATGTCCACCAGGACCTCGTCGGGGTCCACCCTGACCACGGTGCCCGTCACGAGGCTGCCCTCGGAGAACTCGATGACGGTCTTTTCGACCGCCGCGGCGAAATCCTCCTCCGATAGATCACGGGGAAGATCACCGATGTCGGCAAGCGCCTCTGCGGGGCGCGGCGCGGTCGGCGCCTCATCCTCGAGGAGGATCTGGCCTGGAGTCTCCGGAGGCTTGGGAGGTGCCGCTTCGGGGGCGGACTCCTCAGGTGCGGACTCCTCAGGGGAGGCCTCTTCGGCGTCTGCCGCCGCGGGTGCCTCAGCCTCAGGGGGTGCTGCCTCGGGAGGTGCCGCTTCGGGGGCGGACTCCTCAGGGGAGGCCTCTTCGGCGTCTGCCGCCGCGGGTGCCTCAGCCTCGGGTGGTGCTGCCTCGGGAGGTTTCGCCTCGGGGGCGGACCCCTCCGCTGGGGCGGGGGCCGCCTCCTCGGTCTCCTCGGTCACCGCAGCCTCGATGGACTCGGTGGTGGCGTCGGCCTGCTCTTCCGCCTCGGCGGCTTCCGGCATGGTCTCGGTCGCCTCGGCCGCTGGCTCTTGCCCTTCGTCGGCAGCAGGCGCGTTCGTCGTGTCTTCGGTCATGGGTATGGGGTTACTCCTAAATGGAAGCTCTTCAGCGCAAACGGGGGCCGAAGGCGGTGGAACGATACCACAGGGGTCGGCAGCAGAGGCCGTCAGGCCTTGGCATCGCCCAGTGTGCGGCCGGTGGCGAGATCCACGAGCAGCGGCACCTCGAGGGCGAATACGCCCTCCATGACCTCGCGGACCAGAGCCTCGGCCCTCTCCGCCTCATCCACAGGAGCCTCGAAGACGAGTTCGTCGTGAACCTGCAGCAGCATCGCGGTGGCCATGCCTTCTGAGGTGAGGCGTTGATCCAGCTCGATCATCGCCTGTTTGATGATGTCCGCCGCCGCCCCCTGGATCGGGGCGTTCAGTGCCATCCGCTCCCCCGATTGCCGTACCCGGAAGTTGCCGGACGACAGTTCCGGCAAGTACCGGCGCCGCCCCAGCAGGGTCGTCGTGTACCCGTCGTCGCGCGCCCTATCCACTATCCCGTCCATGAATGCTCGCACCTCGGGGAACTGGGCGAAGTAGGCGTCCATGTGCTCCTGAGCCTCTTCGGTGGATATCTGGAGGCGCTGTGCCAGGCCGTAGGCCTCCATCCCATACAGGAGGCCGAAGTTGATCGTCTTCGCCCGCCGCCGAAGATCCGGATCCACCGCATCCGGGTCCATCCCGAAGATTCTCGCCGCGGTGGCGGTGTGGATGTCCCCTCCGGTCCTGAAGGCCTCCAGCAGACCGGGGTCGCCGCTCAGGTGCGCCAGGATCCGCAACTCGATCTGGCTGTAGTCGGATACCAAGAACACGTGCCCCGGGGCAGCGACAAAGGCTCGCCTGATGGCGCGGCCCTCCTCGGTCCGGATCGGGATGTTCTGCATGTTGGGCCGTTCGCTCGACAGCCTCCCGGTGGCGGCACCGGTCTGGTTGAAGAAACAGTGGATCCGGCCATCGTCCGCGATCAAGGGGAGCAGGCCGTCCACATAGGTGGAGCGAAGCTTCTCCAGGGCGCGGTACTGCAGCAGATGCTCCACCACCGGATGCTCGTCGGCCAGTTTCTGCAGGACCGATGCATCCGTGGACGGTGCACCCTTGGGGGTCTTCTTGAGGACCGGCAGGCCCAGGTGGTCGAACAACACCTCCCGCAACTGCAACGTCGAGTTGATGTTGAACGGCTCACCGGCCGCTTCGTAGATCTGCTTCTCCAGCGTGGCGAGGCGGTCCCGCAGGCTCACCCCCAGGTCCTCCAGGTAGGCCCGATCGGCCCCGATGCCCGCCTCCTCCATCCGGGCCAGCACCCTCACCAGGGGGAGTTCGACATCGCGGAAGACGGTCATCCCACCGCGGACCTCCAACTGCTCGGTGAGGGGTTCGACCAGGCGGCCGATCGTCACCGCCCTACGAGCCGCCACCTCCAGGTCGGGGCCGGAATCGTCGAACGCAAGGGTGCCCTGGCCGCCGCCGGCTGCCGCCTCTTCGTTCAGGCCGATCTCCAGACCGAGGACCGTGCCTGCCAGATCGCTCAGGTCGGGAGCGCGCTCTGCGGGGTTGATCACATAGCCGGCCAGCGACGTGTCGAAGGCAAGGCCGTCGAGATCGAGGTCCGCCTCCAGCAGAGCCCGCACCATCGGCTTGGCATCGTGCATCAGTTTGGGGACCAGAGGGTCGGCAAGCGCCGCCTCCAGTGGGCCCAGGTCCTCGAGCGGGACGAACCAGGCGTCATCCCCCTCACGAGCGATCACCACGCCGATCAGGGCGCCGTCGTCCCAGACAGGCTCCAACGCCAGCGGGCCCTTCGCTATGGATGCCAGACGACTCGCCTCCCGCACGGTCCGGACCTCGACATCGAGGGCCTCGTCCACCTCGGGCCCGGCAGCTCCCCCCAGTCCCTGCAGGCGCTGCCACAACGATCGGAAATCCAGGCCGTTGAAGACCTCCCGCACCTCACCCGCGTCCCACGACTCCAGGCGGAGTGACTCGATGTCGGTGCCGACCGGCACCGAATCGACCAGGTAGGTCAGCCGCCTGTTCAAGAACACTTGCTCGCGGCCGGCTTCGAGGTTCTCACGCAACCTGGGTGTCTGCTCATCCAGGTGCTCGTAGATCCCTTCGAGGTCCCCGTACCCGGCCACCAGTTTGGTGGCCGTCTTCTCCCCCACCCCCGGCACGCCCGGGAGGTTGTCGCTGCTGTCGCCCCGCAGAGCCGCGTAGTCCGGATACTGATCGGGGCGAATCCCGTACCTCCCCACGATCCAGTCCGCGTCGGCCTTCACGGTGTCGCTGATGCCGCGCAGCGTGTAGACCACCGTGATCCGATCGCCGATCAACTGGAAAGCGTCCCGGTCCCCTGTGACCACCAGCACATCCCACCCGGCAGCAGCACCGGCACGAGCCAGGGTGGCGATGATGTCGTCCGCCTCGTACCCCGGAGCCTCCAGTTGGGCGAACCGCAGCACATCGGCCACCTCGTGCATCAGCGGCACCTGGCTCCGGAACAGGTCGGGCGCCGTCTTGCGGTTCGCCTTGTAGTTCTCGAACGCCTCACTCCGGAAGGTCGCCGCAGGGGTATCCCACGCCACGGCCACCGCATCGGGATGCTCATCACCCAGCAACTTGATCATCATCGAGGTGAAACCGAACACCGCATTGGTGACCTGGCCGGCAGGTGTGGCCAGGTCCGTCGGCAGGGCGTAGAAGGCGCGGTAGGCCAGGCTGTGGCCGTCGATGAGAGCAAGGGTCGGCATCCCGGCGATGTTAGGCACGCCGCCGTCGGGTCACCCGAGACGCTGGAGCAACCGCTCCCGCTTCTGCTCGAGACGGCGCCGCTTCGATCGCAGATGCCCCAGCGCCCTCTGGAATCTGGCGACGTCGTCCGCCGTCATCCTGGCGTCGTCGCGCTCCAGTGGTCCGCCCACCGCCGCATCCCGTCTGGCGTCGTCGTCGATGTGCTCCAGCATCCCCAACTCGCCGTCCGTCAACCGTTCCTCCTCACGGAGGCGGTTGATCTGATCGGTCAGCCTGAACAGGCGGTCGTGGATACGAGCCATGAGAGTGCACCACCCGGATAGCATGTGTGGGCGCCGGGGTGGCGGAATGGTAGACGCGACGGACTCAAAATCCGTTGAGCTCTTAGCTCGTGGGGGTTCGAATCCCCCTCCCGGTACTGATCGAGGCGCGAGTTACTTGGGACAACGCCCTTCGACGTGATTCGGGCCTTTCCTGCTGGAGGGTTCCCGCGTTGCCGCGGCTCGTAGTACCAAGCACTCCATCTCATCTAGGAGTGCGACGGTTCGAATCCCCCTCCCGGTACCGAACGAGGCCCGAGTCCCTCAACCGAAGGCGCCACCGCGCACAATCACGTCAATCCACATGGACGGTTCCCGCTTCACCGCGGCCCGCAGTACCGAGCACTCCATCACTGCTCAGTGGCCGGTTGGGATGAGATTCCTGCACCCTGGGGTGACGATTCTTAAGCACATACCTCCGAGATCAGGGGACGGCCCACTGGGCGAGGGCCATTCGTTGCGGATCGACCCCGTGAGCGTCGGCGTCTACTTCATCCGGTCTGCGGTGGTCGCTCCAGCATCAACTCGACGTCGCCTCGACGCAGATGCAACAGGCCGTCGTCATCGAACGTGACATCGACGTCACCGTCGGTCATCACGCTGAAGATGAGCGCATCGGCCTCCATGATCTCCTCCGGGACGCACATCACGGCTTGGTACCGAACCTCCGACAGCGTCAGTGCGCGGCCCTCGAAGCTGTAGAGGCCTCGTATTCCGTTGCACGGTTCGGCGCCGACCACCCTGCCGTCCTCGAGGAACTCGAGGGTGCCCGGGGCATCGACATTGGAGTAGCCCATCGGCGAGTCGTTCGGGAAGTCGTAGGGATCGCCGGCGACGG
>CBDUUY010000033.1:0-13810 GCA_965370535.1 uncultured bacterium | reverse complement strand
GCATATTGTCACCGATGATGGCTGGCCAGTGATCGACATCGACCCGGAACGTGTAGTGGTGTTCCCCGGCGGCCGGCCCCCGATCGGCCTCGCCCAGCACGCCTACCTCGAACCCGGCGACGAGGTGCTCTACCCGACGCCGTGCTACCCGCTGTTCGAATCTTTCATCGACTACGTGCGGGCCACTCCCGTGGCCATGCCTCTGCGCGAGGATGCGGGCTTCAGCCTGTCCGGCGCCGACCTCGAGGAGTACGTCACGCCGAAGACCAAGTTGGTCTTTCTGAACTTTCCGTCCAACCCCACCGGTGGTGTGGCCACCGCCGCCCAACTGCAGGAGATCGGCGAGGTCATCAAGGAGAAGGCCCACCCGGCGGTGCGCATCTACAGCGACGAGGCGTACGAGGCCATCGTCTTCGACGGTGAGGAGCACGTCTCGATCGCTTCGGTGCCCGGCATGGAGGAGTTGACGATCATCGCCACCGGGGCGTCGAAGACCTTCTCCTGGACCGGGGGCAGGGTCGGCTGGGGCATCTACCCGACCGTCATCGAGGCCAGGGTGCAGCGCCGGCTCAACATCAACTACTTCGCATCGATCTCGCCCTACAACCAGATCGGCGCCATGGTCGGCCTGGAATCGCCCGAGTCGCCTCCCGCTATCGCGGCCATGGTCGAGTCGTTCCAGCAGCGCCGCGACATCGTGGTGGCCGGGCTCAACGTGATAGACGGTGTGAACTGCCAGACCCCCAAGGGAGCCTTCTATGTGTTCCCCAACGTGGCAGGGATTCTCGAGCAGGTGGGGGCGATCGAGGCGTACGACGGCCTCTCTCCAGAGATCAGGAGCCGCACCAGTCCCTCCACCCTGTTCCAGTTGTTCCTGCTGTATCGCTATCAGACCGCAACGATGGATCGCCGCTCCTTCGGTATCCGTGGCAGCGAGGGACAGCATTTCCTGAGGCTCTCCATCGCCACCGGGGAGGAGGATCTCCGCGAGGCGATGGAACGTATCGCCTTGGCGGCCAAGGACGCCGAGGGGTTCGCCGACTACCTGCGGTCGGGCGGACGACTCGCCCTGTGACACCGCATTGGGTTCAAACCTGGTGCACGGACATTTGATCGGAGAGGCAATGAGCCGAACGTTTGGGCCGCGTCGAGCGGAATGGATCGTGGTGGACGAACCGGCGCCGGAACCCGGCGACGGGCCGCTGATCGAGAGCCTGACCGCTTTCGACCTCCTGTACCGGAGCCTGGTGGCCGTGATGTTCAACTTCGTCCAGTCGGGCCATCCCGGTGGGTCGGTGTCGTCGGGCCGGATCGTCGAGAGCCTGCTGTTCGACATCATGGACTACGACATCGGGGACCCGGTGCGGCGTGACCAGGACCTGCTGTCCTATGCGGCAGGCCACAAGGCGCTCGGCCTATACGCGATGCTGGCGCTTCGCACCGAGGTAGTGGCAGCCGTCCGACCCGGCATGATCCCGTCCGAGAACCGCCTCAAGATGCGGTTCGAGGATCTGCTCGGGTTCCGGCGGAACCCGACTCATGCGACCCCTCTGTTCCGGGATTTCGGGTCCAAGCCACTGGACGGCCACCCGACCCCGGCCACCCCGTTCGTCAAGTTGGCCACCGGAGCCTCCGGCGTCGGCATGGGGAGTTCCCTGGGCCTGGCGCTGGGCGCCGCCGACTACTTCGGCACCGACGCTCCGAAGGTTCACATCATCGAGGGCGAAGGCGGGCTCACCCCGGGCCGGGTCGCCGAGGTTCTGGCATTTGCGGGCACCTCCGGTCTCAGCAATGCGATCGTGCACCTGGACTGGAACCAGGCTTCGATCGACTCGGACGCCGTCACCAGGGAGGGGGCCGTTCCCGGGGATTACGTGCAGTGGGACCCCATGGAGTTCTTCTACCTGCATGACTGGAACGTCGTCGAGGTACCCGACGGGTTCGACTTCGGCCTCATCCTGGCTGCGCAGCGGAGGGCCGTGGCGTTCGACAACGGCCAGCCGACGGTGATCGTCTACCGCACCGTCAAGGGGTGGCAGTACGGCATCGAAGGGAAGAAGAGTCACGGTGGCGGTCACGCGTTGTGCAGCCCCGGGTACCTGGATGCGATGGTGCCGTTGCTGGGGGAGGGCACCCCGGGTCTTCCGCTGTGCGATCCCGACGCCGATCCCGTCGAGGTCGAGGCCACCTATTGGGCCACGCTGGAGATGCTGCGGGGTCTGATCACCTCCGACGATGTCATGGGGGAGGCGATCACCGCCACCGTCGCAGGGTCGGCCGAGCGTCTCGATGCCGCAGGCCGCAGACCCCGCGAGGGTGCCGGAGACATCGAAGCGGTGTTTGCGGCAGCCGAACCGGCAGCGATGCCGGAGGGCCTCGAACTGAAACCGGGGGACAAGATCGCCCTGCGTGAGCAACTGGGCAAGGTGCTGGGCCATCTCAACCGGGCCTCGGGAGGCGCCATCGTGATCGGCGCAGCCGACCTGCTCGGTTCGACCGCCATCTCGGTGGCTGCCGCAGACTTCCCGGGAGGCTTCTTCCATTACCGGGACAACCCGGGGGCCAGGGCGATCTCGGTGGGCGGCATCTGTGAGGACGGCATGTCCGGTGTGCTGTCGGGGTTGTCGGCGTTTGGAAACCACATGGGGGCGGGTGCCTCATACGGTGCTTTCCTGGCCCCGTTGGGGCACATTGCGTCGCGGCTCCACGCCATCGGCAACCAGGCCCGCGCCGAAGTCGAACCCGGCCCCAACCGGCCCATGATGCTGGTGTGCGGCCACGCCGGGTTGAAGACCGGCGAAGACGGCCCCACTCACGCCGACCCGCAGGCACTGCAGTTGTTGCAGGAGAACTTTCCGCCCGGGTCGGCAGTCACCCTGACCCCGTGGGATCCCACCGAGGTGTGGGCGGTGACGGCGGCGGCCATCCGGGCTCGTCCTGCCGTCATTGCTCCGTTCGTCACCAGGCCGGGGGAACCCGTCCTGGATCGGGAGGCCCTGGGGGTGCCCCCGGCGGCGGAGGCCGCCAAGGGTGTCTACCGGTTCCGTAGGGCCGCCGGTGCTGCAGACGGCACTGTTGTGATCCAGGGGTCATCCGTCGCTTATGTATTCCTGTTGGAGACCCTGCCGATGCTGGTGGACGCCGGGATCGACCTGGACGTCTTCTACGTGGCGAGTGCCGAGTTGTTCGACACCCTGCCCGAGGAGGAGCGTGAGGCGATCTTTCCCGGAGCCACGGCGGAGGAGGCGATGGGCATCACCGGGTTCACCCTGCCGACCATGTACCGCTGGGTTCGCAGCGACCTGGGCAGAGCCCATACGCTGCACCCCTTCCAAGGGGGCCGTTTTCTGGGCAGCGGGGTGGGCGAGATGGTCATCCACGAGGCGGGATTGGACGGCGAAGGCCAGTTCGGGGCCATCGAGGCCTATGTGAAAGCGCTCGCCGAAGCCAGGGGTTGACGATTATCCGGGGGTACGGCGCCGCATCAGGCGGAAGCGGACCAGGTCGTCGCGGAAGTAGGAAACGGCGCTGACGATCGGCCGGCCTGCGGTGTCGTATCCTACTTCGTCGAAGCTCAACGCCGGCGTGCCCTGTTCGACTCCCAGCAGATTCGCCTGTTCCGGGCCGAGTGCCGTGGGGACCAGGTCGGACAGGTAGTAGGACAACCGGCGTTCGCAGTGGTTTTCCAGGAACTCGAAGATGGGGGTGGCGGCCTCACGTTTTCCGGTCTTGCCGTTGACCTCACAGCGCGGGATGCGGTTGGTGGTGAGCATCACCGGGTCGTCGTCTTCGAGGAACAGCTTGTCCATGATCAGCAGGGGAGTGCCCGCCTCGACATCGAGTGCCTTTGCGTCCCCAGATGATGCGGGCTCGGTCCGCACCGACAGCACCTGGACCGATGGTGTGTATCCGTGGTCCTGGAGGACCTGCTCGTAGGACCAGATTTCCTCGAGACGGGATTTGATCTGCAGGCCCTGCGGGTTGACGAAGGTGCCCGACCCCTGGCGGCGGTAGATGGCTCCCTCGTGCTCGAGGCGGCTGAGGGCATCGCGCACCGTGGTCCGGCTGACCCCGAGGTCGGTGGCCAGTTCGGTCTCAGGGGGGATGCGGCCTTCACCGAAGGCGCCTTCGAGGATCTGCGCCTTGAGGTGGGCGGTCACCTGCTCTGTGAGGGATGGGCCCCGTCCGATCACCATTCGACGGGCCGGTCTGGAATTGGTACAGTCATCATGTTGTATGATCAATATACCCGGGGTTCGGCCTGGAGTCGAACACACGGGCCCAGCGGCGGCCGGAACCACGACCGCCCCGATACGCTGTCTCCAGCGGAGAGGACCAACAGATGAGGAGCTTCGCCGGGAGGGACATCCTCTCGCTCAAGGGTTTCGAGCGGGCAGAGTTCGAGCACGTGTTCGAGATCGCAGACCGTCTGGAGCCGATCGCCAGGGAGCGCCGCAACACCGATCTGCTGGCGCACAAGACCCTGGTGACCGCCTTCTATCAGCCCTCGACCCGCACCCGCCTCGCCCATGAGGCCGCCATGCACCGCCTCGGCGGCCATGTGACCGGATTCTCCGATGCCAAGATGACCAGGGCGGGCGACTTCTACCAGGAGTCGATCAAGGACACCGTGCACATGCTGGAGTACTACGGCGACACCATTGTGATGCGCCACTTCCAACAGGGCGCCCCACAGGAGGCCGCCAAGTGGGCCTCGGTCCCCGTGATCAACGCCGGCGACGGCTGGGGTGAGCACCCCACCCAGGTCCTCACCGACCTCTACACCGTGACCAAGGAGATGGGCTCGGTCGACGGCAAGACCTTCGTCTGTATCGGCGACCACCGTATGCGCACCATGCACTCCATCGGATACGGCCTCTCGCAGTTCGACGCCGAGATGGTCATTCTGGCCCCCGAGGAGATGTCCCCGACCGACGACTTCCTCGCCGAACTCGACGAGATGGGCACCAAGTGGCGCATCGTCGGCCACATCGACGAGGTCATCGCCGACGCCGACGTGATCTACATGGAGCCGGTGGTGCAACCGGACTACACCCAGTCCCGGCAGGAGAAGCAGGACGACTACAGCCTCACCCCAGCCAACTACCAGATCACCAGGGATGTCATGAAGAAGGCCAAGGGGGACTCCATCGTGCTGCACTCGCTGCCGCGTATGGACGAGCTCCTTCCCGAGGTCGATCAGCTCAAGCACGCCCGCTACTGGCAGGAGGCGTACAACGGCGTCGTCGTGCGTATGGCGCTGCTCGCGCTCGTCATGGGCGCAACGGAGTAGGAGGAAACGATGCAAACCGGACTGCGCGGACGGGACATGATCACCACCCAGGAGTGGACCCGATCCGAGATCGACACCGTTCTGGATGTGGCGCTCGACCTGAAGCGCCGCAGGGCGCTGGGCGAGAAGCACGCCCTGTTGGACGACAAGGTGCTGGCGATGCTGTTCTTCTTCAGCAGCACCAGGACCAGGGCGTCCTTCGAGGCGGGCATGGCGCAGTTGGGAGGCCACGCCCAGTTCATCGAGAGCAAGAGCACCCAGATCGCCCACGGGGACACCGCCACCGAGATCGGTGAGATCCTCGGCCGCTACAACGACGGCATTGCGATCCGCCAGGTGGACTGGGAGGTCGGCAACGAGTACATCCGCGGTGTCGCCGAGGCGAGCCGTGTGCCCGTGCTCAACATGCAGTGCGACCTGTACCACCCGTTCCAGGCGCTGGCCGACCTGCTGACGATCATCGAGCACAAGGGCGACCCGCGGGGGCTGACCATCGATGTGTCGTATGCATACGCGGCGTCGTACCAGAAGCCGCTCAGCGTGCCGCAGAGCCTCATCCTGCTGATGAGCCGCTTCGGCGCCAACGTGCGGCTGACCCGGCCGCCGGAGTTCAAGCTGATGCCCGAGATCGTCGCCCAGGCCGAGGCCAACTCGGCCGCTTCCGGTGGCAGTTTCGAGATCATGGAGGACTTCGAGCAGGGAATGAAGGGCGCCGACGTCGTGTACGCCAAGTCCTGGGGTTCGATGCTGACCACCAGTGACCTCGACGAGTCGGCAAGGATCAGCGAGAACTACACGGACTGGATAACAGACGATCGTCTGGCCCGTCTGGCTCCCGAGGCGATCTACATGCACCCGCTGCCTGCCGATCGCAACATCGAGGTCACGGACGGCGTCATCGACGGTCCGCAGAGTGTCGTATTCGACGAGGCCGAGAACCGCCTGCATGTGCAGAAGGCGGTCATGGCCCTGACGATGTAGGAGGATTGTGGTGAGCAAACTGGCCGTCGTCGCCATCGGCGGGAATTCGCTGGTCCGTGACAAGGATCACGTCACGGTCGCCGATCAATATGCCGCTGCCGGGGAGACCGCGGGGCACATCGCCGGGCTGATCGCAGCCGGGTGGGACGTGGCCATCACCCACGGCAACGGGCCCCAGGTGGGCTTCATCCTGCGGCGCTCCGAACTGGCCTCCCACGAGTTGCACGAGGTGCCTCTCGACGTGTGCGGCGCAGACACCCAGGGCGCCATCGGTTATGCGTTGCAGCAGAACCTGGTCAACGACTTCAGGGAGTTGGGGATTGACAAGACGGTGGCCACCGTGGTCACCCAGGTCGAGGTATCGGCCGACGACCCCGCTTTCCAGAATCCCACGAAGCCGATCGGCTCCTTCATGGACGCCGACGAGGCGGCCAGGCGTCGCGACGAGGAAGGTTGGGATGTGGTCGAGGACGCCGGGCGCGGCTGGCGCCGGGTGGTGGCCAGCCCACGGCCGATCCGCATCGTCGAGGAAGCGGCCGTCCGCACCCTGCTCGATGCCGGGATGGTGGTCATCACCGTCGGCGGAGGCGGCATCCCCGTGGTCCGCAACGCCGAAGGCGACCTGGAGGGCGTCGCCGCCGTCATCGACAAGGATCATGCCTCCGGCCTGCTGGCCAATGTGCTGGGTGCCGATCTGTACCTGATCAGCACGGCCGTCGAGCAGGTGGCTCTCAACTTCGGGAAGCCCGAGCAGGAGTGGGTGGACCGCCTCACGGTGGCCGAAGCCAAGGCGCTGCTGGCCGAAGGCGGCCATTTCGCACCCGGTTCGATGGCCCCCAAGATCGAGGCGGCCATCGACTTCCTGGAGCGGGGCGGCAAGGAGGTCCTGATCACCGACCCGGCCAACATCGGGCGGGCGGTGGCAGGCGAGACCGGCACCAGGATCGTCCACTGATGGATCATGTGCTCGGGTTGTATTGCCTCATCTGCGGGAAGAGGTACGACCCGGGAGACATCGAGTACGTCTGCCCCCTTCACGGGGAAGACGGCATCGTCGATGTGGTCTACGACTACGACGCGATCGCCGCTTCGGTAGACCGGGATGCCCTCGATTTGCAGCCGGGCCGCGGCATGTGGCGGTATCGCCCGCTGCTGCCGATCGGAGACGGCACCGAGGTACCGCCGATCCTGGTCGGCGACACCCCGATGCACGAAGCCCCCCGTCTGGCGGCAGCAGTGGGGGCCGGCAGGGTATGGGTCAAGGACGAGGGGCGGCAGCCGACCGCATCCCTCAAGGACAGGGCCAGCGCCATGGCAGTCGCCAAGGCCAACGAGGCGGGCGCAGAGGTGATCACCACATCCAGCACCGGCAACGCCGCGGCCGCCCTCAGCGGTATCTGTGCCAGTGTGGCCAGGCCCAACGTCATCTTCGTCCCGGCCTCGGCACCACCCGCGAAGATCACACAGTTGCTCGCATATGGGTCCACCGTGATGCTGGTGGACGGGGTCTACGACGTGGCGGTCGAATTGTGCATGCATGCCGCCGCCACCCGCGGGTGGTACAACCGCACCACCGGCTTCAACCCCTACATGAGTGAAGGCAAGAAGACCGCCTCATACGAGATCGCCGAGGACCTGGGGTGGGAGGCTCCCGACGCGGTGTTTGTCAGCGTCGGGGACGGCTGCATCATCGGGGGCATTCACAAGGGGTTCGCCGACCTGGTGGCACTCGGTTGGATCGACCGCATGCCCCGCCTCTACGGCGTACAGGCCGAGGGCAGCAACTACCTGGCCGAGGCATGGGCCACCGGCGAGGACGTGCTCACCAAACCTGCCATCGACGCCTCGACTGTGGCCGACAGCATCAGTGCCGGCCTGCCCCGCGATCGCATCAAAGCGCTGCGAGCCGTCAACGACAGCGAGGGCGCCTACATCACGGTGAGCGATGACGAGATCCTGGCCGCCATCCCCGCCATGGCACGGGGGAGCGGCGTGTTCGGCGAACCGGCGGGGGCGGCCGCATACGCCGGTCTGGTGAAGGGGGCCGCCATGGGACTGGTCGGCAAGCACGACCGGGTGGTCGTGCTCAACACCGGCAGCGGACTCAAGGACGTGGCCGCGGCCCGCACGGCAGCCGCAGCGGCCGGCACCGAACCGATCCCCATTGCCGCCACTGTGGAAGCCCTGGAAGAAGCTCTGAACCAACTGACATTGCCCGGAGGAGAGTCATGATCGATCTGACCGTGGACGCCGCGACGTTGCAGCGCACCGTCGAACGCGCCAGAGAGCGCAACATCGCCATACCGACGTTCGCCCAGATGCGCGACCCTTCGCTCATCCCGACCTCGGTGACCGAGTCGCTGCGGGATGTCGGCCTATGGGACCTCGATCCCCGCAACCTGTGGCGGATCACCTGGCACAACGAACCGACGCCCAGCGGCGGTGGCTTCGGCCCCGTCAACTGGATCGAGATCCCCCCGGAGATCTCCGGTGTCGAGGCACGGATCATCGCCCTGGTGGGCAAGTGGATGCCCACCGGCTCGCACAAGGTCGGCGCGGCTTTCGGCTGCCTGGTGCCCCGCCTGGTCACCGGGCAGTTCGACCCGACCACCCAGAAGGCCGTGTGGCCGTCCACCGGCAACTACTGCCGCGGCGGGGCATACGACTCGGCTCTGCTGGCCTGTGACTCGGTTGCGATCCTCCCCGAGGGCATGAGCCAGGAGCGCTTCGACTGGCTGTCGGATGTGGCCGGCGAGACGATCAAGACCCCCGGGACCGAGAGCAACGTCAAGGAGATCTTCGACAAGTGCTGGGAGTTGCGGCGGTCCGGCGAGGACGTCGTCATCTTCAACCAGTTCGACGAGTTCGGCAACTACTTGTGGCACTACGCCATCACAGGCCCGGCCCTGGTGGAGGCTCTGGCGGCCGCCGCCCCCGGCGCCAATGTGGCCGGCCTGGTCTCGGCGACCGGTTCGGCGGGGACCATCGCAGGCGGCGACTACCTGAAGCAGGTGTTCCCCAACGCCAAGATCGCAGCCAGCGAGGCGCTGCAGTGCCCGACGTTGCTGCAGAACGGATACGGCGCCCACCGGATCGAAGGTATCGGCGACAAGCACGTGCCGTGGATCCACAACAGCCGCAATACCGACATGCTGGTGGCCATCGACGACGCCGCCCCGATGGCGGTGATGCGTCTGTTCAACGAACCAGCAGGCAAGGAGTACCTGGCAGCCCAGGGGGTGCCCGCCGATTTCATCGAGGCGCTTCCGCTGCTGGGGATCAGCGGCATCAGCAACGTGCTGTCGTCGATCAAGTTCGCCAAATGGCACGAGTTGACCTCCAACGACGTGGTCGTGACGATGCTCACCGACTCCATGGAGATGTACGAGAGCCGGGTCATCGAGTTGGCAGAGGAGGAGGGTCCCTTCGGGCCGCTGGAGGCGGCCGCCGCCTACCACCGCCACCTGCTCGGGACCACGGTGGATTGGGTGGAGGAACTCGATCACTACGGCCGCAAGCGCATCCACAACCTCAAGTACTTCACCTGGGTGGAGCAGCAGGGCAAGACCTACGAGGAGATCATGGCTCAGTGGCACGACCCCGACTACTGGACGTCGGTGCAGGCACTGGTGCCGGAGATCGACCGGTTGATCGGCGAGTTCAACGCCGCCACCGGACTCGTCTAGAGGGTCGCCGCCGAACCCGGCAGGGCGGGTAGTTTGGGGGCCGACCCTGGAGGTGTGAGATGTCGGCAGTGACGCCCGGCCTGGTATGCGGCCATCATCATCTGTATTCGGCCCTGGCCAGGGGCATGCCTCCGCCGCCGAAGGTGCCCACCAGCTTCCAGGAGATCCTGGAGCAGATCTGGTGGCGGCTCGACACCGCCCTCGACCTGGAGATGATCCGCTGGTCGGCCATGTTGGGGGCGTTGGAGGCCCTCGAACAGGGCACCACCGCCATCATCGATCACCATGAGTCTCCCGGCGAGATCGAGGGTTCCCTCGATGTGATCGCCGAGGCGTGCGCCGAGGTGGGGGTCAGGGTGGTGTGCGCGTACGGAGTCACCGACCGCCACGGTCCTGATGGGGCCCTGCGCGGAATCGAGGAGAACCGGAGGTTCCTGGAGGCGGGAGGCCGGGGCCTGGTGGGTATCCACGCCGCATTCACCTGCAGCGACGAGACCCTGGAGGCCGCAGCCGGCATTGCAGAAGACCTGGGGGTGGGGGTGCACGTCCACGTCGCTGAGGGCATCGGTGACATCGATGCCCCCGGGCGGATCGCCGGCCTGGCCAAGGACGACTGGCTGCTTGCCCACGGAATCCATCTGGAGGACGACCACGGCCTGCCGGGCACGATCCTGCACAACCCGCGTTCCAATCTGAACAATGCCGTCGGCTACGCCAGGCCGATGAGGTTCGACAACCCGGTGGTGCTGGGTACCGACGGGATCGGCGGGAACATGATCGAGGAGTTTCGCCTCGCCTATGTGCTGCACCGCTCGGTGGATGTCACCGCCGGACCCGACACGGCATGGGAATGGCTGGAGAACGGCCGGTCGCTGGTGCCGGAGGCCGGGAACGACAAGGTCACCTGGTCATACGACCCGATGGACCCCTGGCACATCGCCTTCACTCCCGGGGTGCGTCCGCTGGAGATCGAGGTGGACGGTGAGGTCGTCTTCACCGACGGCAGACCCACAAGGGTCGATCCCGATGAGATACGTGCCAGGGCCGCCGAGCAGGCGGCCCGGCTCCACGCCCGCCTGTGAGCGGCGACTGAGGAGGACCCAGATGTCGGATCGTTTCCATCCGATCACGATGGAGCAGCTCACCGGATGGGTGTTCGATGAGTTGGAGCAGCAGGGGTCTGTCTTCGGGATTCCCCGCGACCTGTTCTTCACTCCGGCCGAAGACGACCCCTACCGGTTGTCCGTCTACGGGCAGCCGTTGCAGAGCCCATTCGGGGTGGCGGCCGGGCCACATACCCAGATGGCGCAGAACATCGTCACCGCCTGGTTGTGCGGGGCCAGGTTCATCGAACTGAAGACCGTGCAGACTCTCGACGAACTCGATGTCAACAAGCCGTGCATCGACATGCAGGACGAGGGCTACAACGTCGAGTGGTCGCAGGAGTTGAAGGTCTTCGAGTCGTTCGACGAGTACCTGCGGGCCTGGGTGCTCATCCACGCCCTGCACCACGAACTGGGCTTCCCGGGCGACACCCCGGGGATGATCTTCAACATGAGCGTCGGGTACAACCTGGAGGGCATCCAGCAGCCCAACGTCCAGTGGTTCCTCGACACCATGGCCGACGCCTCCGACTACCTGTCCGGCTACATAGACATCGTGGCCGATCGATACCCGGGTATCGGCGGTATCGATATCCCCTCCCGGCTCTCCGACAACGTCACCCTCAGCACGATGCACGGATGCCCGCCCGACGAGATCGAGCGGATCAGCGAATACCTGATCTCGGGGCGGGGCCTGCACACCAGCGTCAAGTGCAACCCCACCCTGCTGGGCGCCGAACAGGTGCGGGGCATCGTCAACGACGACCTGGGCTTCACCGACGTGCCGGTGCCCGATGAGGCGTTCGGGCACGACCTGAAGTGGGAGGACGCCGTCCCCATGTTCCGGAATCTGCAGGCACTGGCCGCTGAGACCGGGGTGACCTTTGGGGTCAAATTGTCCAACACGCTCGAGGTGGAGAACTGGCGCACGGCGTTCCCGGACGATCCGACCATGTACCTGTCGGGCCGCCCGCTGCATGCCGTCACCACCAATCTGGCCCTCAAGATGGCAGAGGAGTTCGACGGCGGCATGATGCTGTCGTTCGCAGGCGGGGCCGACTGTTTCAACGTGCCCGAGTTGCTGCGCTGTGGACTGACGACCGTGACCGTCTGCTCCGACCTGCTCAAATCCGGCGGCTACATGCGGATGCTCCAGTACTTCGAGACGCTCCGCAAGGCGATGTCCGATGCGGGGGCCACAGACCTGGCCGATTACACGGTGAAGACCTCCGCAGCAGGCGGCGATGTCCGCACCGCTGCGCTGGCCAACCTGGCGGACTACGCCGTCCGGGTGCGGAGCGAACCCCATCTCCACAAGACGGCGTTCGACACCGCCCACTCCAAGACCACTCGCAAGCTGGGACTGTTCGACTGCATCGAGGCGCCGTGTGTGGACGAGTGCCCGGTGGACCAGGCGGTGCCCCAGTACATGGAGGCGGTGCGTATGGGCGAATACGCCACAGCTGTGGCCCTGACCAGGGGCGACAACCCGCTCCCGACGATCCTGGGGCACGTCTGTGACCACCTCTGCGAGCACACCTGCATCCGCACCCACTACGACGAGCCGTTGGCGATCCGGGAGATCAAGCGGTTCATCATGAGCCGCGAGGTGGAGCCGGCCCAGGATGCCGTATCCAACGACCGGCCGCCGGTGGCCGTCATCGGCGCCGGGCCGTGCGGGCTGGCGGCATCGGGGAGGCTTTCTGCGGAGGGCCACCCCGTCACGGTGTTCGAGACGTACCCGTATGTCGGAGGCATGGTGGGAGGGGCGATACCCACCTACCGGCTCCCGCAGGCCGTCATCGACCAGGACCTGGCCCCGTTGCAGCGGCTCGGGGTGGAATTCCGCTTCGGGCAGACGGCGGGGACCGACTTCACGCTGGAGGACCTGCGAGGCGAAGGGTTCGGAGAGATCGTGGTGGCGGTCGGCGCCCAATTGGCCAAGCGCCTCGGCCTCGACGGTGAGGACGCCGCCGGCATCATGGACGGGATCGGCTTTCTCCGCAGCGTGAGGGAAGGGGACCCGGTGCCGATCGGGTCGAAAGTGGCGGTCATCGGCGCAGGAGACACGGCGATGGACTGCGCTCGCAGCGCCGCCCGCCTGGGCTCACAGGTGACGGTGGTCTATCGGCGGACGATCGATCAGATGCCTGCCGACCGCGAGGAGATCGGGGCGGTGCTCGAGGAGGGCATCGCCGTCGAGGAACTGGCCAAGCCCACGAGGCTGATCATCGAAGACGGTGCCCTTGCCGGTCTGGAATGCACCCGGATGGAGTTCCGCGGTGACCGGGATGCCGGCGGGCGCAAGATTCCCCACGAGATCGAGGGCTCCGAGTTCGTGCTCGAATTCGACACGATGCTGCTGGCGATCAGCCAGCATCCGGTACTCGATTTCTTCGGAGACGAGCAGCCCGACCTGACCGAATGGGGCTACCTGGCGACGGACCCCGGCACACTGGAGACGAGCATCCAGGGAATCTATGCCGGCGGGGATGCCGGGAGCCAGGGCCCATCTTCCATCGTCAAGGCGGCGGCAGACGGCAAACGCATCGCGGCGGCGATCGCCGATCGGCATGCACCCGCCCCCGAGCCTCACCGGCCTCCAATCGACGCCGTAGGTCTGCTGGGGCGGCGGGCACACCGGGAGTTCCGGGTGCCGGTCTCGCAAGTCCCGGTGGCCGACCGGGAAGGCTTCGAACCGGTGGTGCTGACCTACAGCGAGGAGCAAGCGCAGCAGGAGGCGTCCC
>CBDUUY010000032.1:0-14005 GCA_965370535.1 uncultured bacterium | reverse complement strand
GTCCGGTCTCGTCGAGGGGATCGTTGCTGAGAATGAGTATCGCCTGCCGGAACCCGGTTATCCCGTCCCTCCACGAGGTGACGGCAATCGTCAGGAAAGAGTTGGCCCTGAACAGGTCGCCGTCCCCGGGGGGCACCGCCCCGGCCAGTTCGTTGGCCAGCACACCGGCCTCGGCATCCATCAACTCGAGTGCATCCATCAGGACCGGGCGCTCCATCGCCTGAAGACGGCCCACCAGAGCGGCGACGCCGACGGCCAGATCCTCTTCCCCTGCGGACACGTCAAAGGCGGCATCCAGGTACTCCCTGGAAACCTGTCGGTCGGATCTCGCCAGTGCGACGGCGACGGCAAGGGCCAAGATGATCCCCACCGCGACCACCGCGGCCAGAATCCGACGCCTCCGCCGGCGCCGATACGCTGGATAGGTCATGAGGGTGGGCGAGGGGGGACTCGAACCCCCACAGGCATTACTGCCCACAGGGTCCTGAACCCTGCGCGTCTACCAATTCCGCCACTCGCCCGAGGGCGGCGAGATCGTACCACGGGGGGAATCCATGCAACCCCGGGCAACCGTACAATTGCCTCCTATGAGCAAGGCGCGCGGCCTGGAGAGACGTCTGGAGCGCCTGGTCGATGGGATCGCAGCCCGGGTCTTCGGTGGCCGGGTACATCCGGTCGAACTGGGCACCCGCCTGCTGCGCGAGGCCGACCTCGCAACGATCGAAGGCCCTGCCGGGCCCACCATCCCCAACCTCTATGTGATCGCCGCCGATCTCGAAGCCGCCGACCACCCGGCCCGCGCCGAGATAGGCCGGGAGTTGGCCGACCTGATCACCGACACTGCCGTCGAACAGGGTTGGCGCCTGGAAGGACCGGTCACCGTCACCCTGGCCGAGGGGGGAAAGAGCCGATCGGTGCATATCGAGACCGCCTTCGAACAGGGCGATCTCCCCCCCTGGGCGACACTCACGGGGACCGACAACCGCAAGAAACTGACCGTGCACCACAACCGGGCCGTCGTGGGGCGGTCCGGGGACGCCGACGTGACGATCCCCAATCCCAGCGTCTCCCGCCGCCACGCGCTGCTGTGGCGTGAGAGCGAGCGCTTCTGGATCGCCGACCTCGGATCGGCAAACGGAACTCTGGTCAATGGTGAACCGGTCTTCGAGGTCGTCGAGATCGTGCCGGCCGACCTCATCCTCTTTGGGAACGCCTCCTTCCTGCTGCGGATGGCTTGAGTGTCCGAATCCCTCGTCGCCGCACTCACCCTCCTGCTGGTGGCAATGCTGTACCTGTTCCTCTGGCAGGTGGCCCGTTCCATTCGCTGTCATCTGGCCCCTCACCCGGCCGCCCCGCCTGTGGTGACCCTGGCCTTCACCGTCCCCGACGGCCCGGAACGAATAGTCGTCATAGACAGAGCCCTGGTGGTGGGGCGCAGTCAGGAGGCCGATCTGGTCATCGACGACCCGTTCTGCTCGGACCTGCATGCACGCCTCGGGGTAGACGGAGGACGATTGACGGTCCACGATCTAGGCAGTACCAACGGTTCGTTCGTCAATGAGATTCGGATCACCGCTCCGTGCACACTGGGCCCGGACGACACACTGCGCCTCGGAAGGACCATCATGGAGGCCCGATGATCTACACATGGGCCACCGCCACCAACACCGGCCTCGTCCGGGATCACAACGAGGATTCGGTCGCCCCCCAGGACATGGGGATCGAAACCGGCCCGTTCCTCGTGGGTGTCGCCGACGGAATGGGCGGCCACGTCGGCGGCGAGGTAGCCAGCAGACTGGCGCTCGAGGCCGCTCTGGAGCACGGCGGCGATGTCGTAGACCGGGTGCAGGCCGCCAACCGGGCGGTGGCCGAAGCGGCCGGCAGAGACCCATCGCTGCGGGGCATGGGCACCACCCTGGTCCTGGGGTGGTTTGCGGACGATGCGGTTGACATCGGTCACGTCGGCGACAGCCGCGCCTACCTGTTGCGCTCTTCGAACCTGGAGCAGATCACCACCGATCACTCCCTCGTGACCGAGATGGTGGCCCGCGGTGAGATCTCTGCCGAGGACGCCGAGACCCATCCCTACCGCAGCGTCATCACCAGAGCGTTGGGCCTGCAACCCGAGGTGGAGATCGACAGGGAGCGCCGCACTCTGCGATCGGGCGACAGGGTGCTGATCTGCAGCGACGGCCTCACCAACATGGTGGACACCGGCAAGATCCGCGACATCCTGCTCGAGCAGAGCCATCCCACCGATGCGGTCTGGACCCTGGTCGATACCGCCAACGAGGCAGGAGGCATCGACAACATCAGCGTCGTCGTCGTCAGCGTCAACGGTGACACAGAGGGCTGAGACCGGCCTGGTCATCGCCGCCTCGGTCATCGTCGGCCTGGGCACGGCCCTGCTCTCCGCCGGGGGCGGGGACCTCGCCGCCGTCGATGCGATCATCACCCCTCTGCTGTTCCTCACGGCATTCGGGGGTCTGAACCTGGCCATCCGGGCCTGGGCCCCCGGTGGGGTCCGGCACCTGCTGCCACTGGTGGCGCTCCTGGCAGCGGTGGGCATCATCGAGGTGAGCCGCATCGACCCCGGCCTCGGGCAGGTTCAGCGCTGGTGGATCCTGATCGGGGCGGCGATCGCTTCAGGGGCGCTGTGGATATTGAGGGACCGCGGCGTGGCGGTGCTGAAACGGTTCCGTTACTTGTTCCTGCTGGCGGCCATCGGTTTGCTGCTGCTGCCGATGCTCCCCCAGATGGGTCCGATCGGCGGCGCCACCGTCAACGGATCCCGCCTGTGGGTACGGGTGGACCTGTGGGGCACGGTCGCCTCATTCCAACCAGGGGAGGCGGCAAAGCTGCTGATCGTGGCGTTCCTGGCATCAGACCTATCTGAGAGGGGTCCCGCCCTTTCGGTGGTGCGCCGCCGCATCGGCAGTTTGCAGGTGCCCGAGCCGCGTCAGTTGGTTCCTGTTCTGCTGGCCTTCGGCGTGGCGTTCGTGGTGCTGGTCTCCCAAAGGGACCTGGGGGCGTCCCTGCTGCTGTTCGCCGTCTTCGCCACCATGCTCCACGCCGCCACCGGCCGGGCCTCGTACCTGGCGGCGGGAGGCCTGCTGGCAGGAATGGGAGCCATAGCCGCCTACCGGTTCTTCGACCACGTCCAGGTGCGCGTGGCCTCATGGCTGCACCCATTCGACGATTTCACCGGCACCGGCTACCAGGTTGCCCAGAGCCTCTTTGCCCTGGGTGCGGGTGGAGTGGCCGGCACCGGCCTCGGGCAGGGCCGGCCCGACTTGATACCGGCGGCGGCCACCGACTACGTGTTCGCCGCCGTCGCCGAGGAGGCGGGCCTGGCAGGCTCCCTGGTGGTGCTGGCCGGATTCGCCCTGCTGGTGGCGGCCGGTTTCGGGATAGCCATGAGAGCCGGGGACCCGTTCCGGAAACTGCTGGCAACCGGGCTCACCCTGACCCTGGCGGTCCAGACGATCCTGATCCTGGCCGGGGTGATGCGTGTGATGCCGGTGACCGGCATCACACTGCCGTTCATGTCCTACGGCGGGTCCTCGATGATGGCCAACCTGCTGCTGGTCGCCCTGCTGATCCGGGTATCCCATGAGGAACCGGCATGAACCGGCCGATCCGATCCCTGGCCTCGGCGCTGTTGGTGATCTTCGCCTTCCTGGCCCTCACCGCCGGCTATCAGCAGGTGGTCGCGGGGCCGTCGTACCGGGACGACCTGCGCAACCAACGAACCATCAACGATCGTGCCACGCTGCGACGCGGCAAGATCATCACCTTCGACGGCGTGGTGGTCGCCCGATCGGTCGAGGGCCCCGATGGCCCCGGCCGGTATGTCAGGGAGTATCCGCGTGGAGAGGCCTACGCCCATGTCGTGGGGTATTCATCGCCGCTGTTCGGGGACATCGGAATCGAGGACACCAGGGCCGCCGACCTGACATCCGGCAACGACGATTCGCTGCGCAGTGCCCTCCAACGTTTGCTGGGCGCCGACCTGCGACCCCACCAGGTCCGCCTCACCATCAACGACGAACTACAGACCGCAGCCATCGAAGCCCTCGATGGAAGGAACGGGGCGGTGGTCGCCATAGATCCACAGACCGGGGCGATCCTCGCCATGGCCTCGCTGCCCACCTTCGACCCGGCCGATCTGCTCGATCCCCTATCGACTGCCGCCGGCGATGCCCTGTCGGCCGATCCCGAGCGGCCGTTGGTGCCCAGAGCGATCGGTGAGGTATACCCGCCGGGATCCACCTTCAAGGTCGTCACCGCAGCAGCGGCCCTTTCCTCAAAGATCGCCGACCTCACCACGTTGCTGCCGGACGTGGAGGAGTTGCTGCCGCCGGGCAGCACGACGCCGATCCGCAACGCAGGGGACGGCACCTGCAGCGGCGGGGGCCAGATCACCCTGGAGGAGGCGATCGTCACATCGTGCAACACCGCCTTTGCCTCTCTGGGGATGGCGGTCGGCGGCACCGCCCTCGTAGATACCGCCCGGGATTTCGGGTTCGACAGCGTGCCACCCTTCGAGTTGCAGGCGGTGGCCTCCCGGATGCCGTCGTCGGCCGAACTGGACGACGACCCCGCCGCCCTCGCCCAGAACGCCATCGGGGAGAGGGACGTGCGGGCAACGCCCCTGCAGATGGCACTGGTGGCCGCTGCAGTTGCCAACGACGGCATAGTGATGGCGCCACATGTCGTGGCCGAGATCCTCGACGCCGACGACGAGATGGTCTGGTCCGCCGAGCCTGAACCGTGGCGCACTGCGGTCTCAGCGGAGATCGCAGCAGACCTCGCAGCGATGATGCGTGAGGTGGTGCGCTCGGGAACCGGGACCGCCGCCTCCATCCGCGGCATCGACGTCGCAGGCAAGACGGGCACGGCCCAGGTGACGGGGGCCGCTCCCCATGTGTGGTTCATCGGGTTCATACCCGCCGATCCCGACACCGGAAGAGCAGGCATCGCTGTGGCGGTGGTGGTGGAATCGGGAAGTCTCGGCGAGTCGGCCAGTGGGGGCAGGGTGGCGGCTCCGATAGCCAAACTCGTGCTGGAGGCGTGGATCGACAGCGCTGATTGAGGTTCCCGGTACCATTCCCCCGACCGTGGAACCTCAACACGTCCTAGCTGGACGCTACACCCTCATTTCTCACCTCGCCCGCGGCGGCATGGCCGATGTCTATGTCGCCGAGGACCAGAGGCTGGGTAGACGCGTCGCGGTCAAGGTGCTCCACGGCCAGTTGGCCATGAGCGAGGCCTTCGTAGAGAGGTTCCGTCGCGAGGCACAGGCCGCAGCAGGCCTGCAGCACCCCAACGTCGTCGGCATCTTCGATTGGGGCCGCGACGAGGAGCAGGGCCTCTACTACATGGTCATGGAACTGGTGAAGGGCCGAAATCTCCGCCAGGTACTCAAGAGCGAGGGCACCCTGCTGCCGCAAAGGGTCGCCGAGATCGCCAGCGATTCCGCCTCAGCGCTGTCGGCCGCCCACCGGGCCGGGATCGTGCACCGTGACATCAAACCGGCCAACGTGCTGCTCACCGGCGACGGGACCGTCAAGGTCACCGACTTCGGCATCGCCAGGGCATGGGATGACACCGAGCAACTGACCAAGACCGGTGCAGTCATCGGCACCGCCACCTACTTCAGTCCCGAGCAGGCCCAGGGCCTGCCCGCCGACGCTCGCTCAGACGTGTATTCGCTGGGCATCGTGATGTACGAACTACTGACGGGCCAACCCCCGTTCAGCGGCGAGAGCCCTGTGGCGGTCGCCTACCAGCACGTCCGCGAAGAGGTCAATCCCCCGACTCGTGTCAACGCCCGTATTCCCGCCGAACTCGAAGACATCGTCATGCGGGCCCTGGCCAAGGACCCAGACCACCGGTATCAGACCGCCGACGACATGAGAGACGACCTGGAGCGATACCTCGCAGGCCTCCCACCGATCGCCACTGAGGAAACCGAGGCCGAGACGAGGCTGCTGTCTGCATCCACACCGGCGCCGGTTGTCCCAGTCCCCCAACCGGACCGGGCGCCCCGGCCCGACTACAGCGCCGAGTCCTATGCCGAGCCGACCCGTATCAGCACCGGCACCTGGGTCATCGGGTTGATGGCGACCACGGCACTGGTGGGCCTGGCCCTGATTCTGCTGATCCGGATTCTCTCGCCGACCGCCGACGTCGGAGTAGTGGCGGTACCCGAAGTCTCCAACACCAGCGTCGAGGCGGCCACCGCCAGCCTGGAGGCCCTGGGGTTCGTCGTCGAACGGTCCGATGTGCCCGACCCGAGAGTTCCCGTCGGCCTGGTGACAGGCACCGACCCTGCCGCAGGCACCGAACTGGAGTCGGGCGCCACTGTGACCCTGCTGGTCTCATCGGGGCCATCGTCCGTCCAGGTTCCCAACCTGCTCAATCTGTCCCTCGAAGAGGCACGCTCGGTGATCCTGTCCAGTGGCCTGACCCTGGGCGATATCGACTTCGAGGTGTCGCCGGTGGTTCCGGCCGACACCGTGCTCAGCCAGGACCCGATGCCGGGGTTGACGGCAGACGCCGGCGCCGCCATAGATATCGTCGTCTCGGCGGGGACCGACGCCATCGAGATGCCAAATGTGGTCGGCAAGTCGCAAGCCGAGGCGATCTTCCAGTTGTCACAGGCAGGCTTCCAGTCGGACCAGATAGTCATAGACGAACAGCCTTCCGAAGAAGTGCTGGAAGGCTTCGTCATCGCCACGATTCCCGCCGCAGGCGATCAGGTGGCCAGCACCAGCACGATCACTGTGATCGTGTCGTCCGGCAGCCAACCGGTCGCCATCCCCAACGTTGTCGGCATGGACATCGATACGGCCACCGACACCCTGGAGGACCTCGGTCTTGTCGTCGAGTTGGGCGATGTGGTGGAACTTCCCTTCGGCGACGAGAACGACGGCAACGTGATGGAGCAGAACCCGGTGGCCGGCACCGAACTGGCTCCTGGGGAGACCGTCATCCTGCGGGTGGGGACCAGCGGTTCGCCGGTCGATGTGCCCGACCTGCTCGATCACGAGAACCCGTTGTCGCTGGGTGAGGCACAGACGATCCTCGACGGCCTGGGCCTCGTCCTGGAGCAGGGATTCGATGTGGAGGTCGACTTCGGCAGTCCGTTCGACGGCAAGGTGGCAGAGCAGAGTCCGCCGCCCGGCACCCAGGTGGCCGCCGGAGCTACCGTCATCGTCAGCCTCGGCAAAGCCCCGGCCGGCGAGACGGTGCCGGATGTGGTGGGACTGGCGTTGGAAGAGGACGCCGCAAGGGCGTTGATAGAGGCGAACAACCTGATCTTCGTCAGAGGCCCCGACGTCACCGTGCCTTTCGGGGACTCGAGGAACCTGCAGGCAGCCTCCCAAGATCCACTCGGGGGCGAGGTGGTGGCTCCCAACAGTGAGGTCACCGTCAGCTTCTACCAGCAGGAGGAGGCGACCGTGCCCGACGTGCTGAACCGGACGGTACTGAATGCGACCAATGCCATCACCGCAGCGGGCCTCAACCCGGTAGACAGCGGCACCTGCGACCCCGACAACGGTTTGACCCTCCGGGTCGTCTGGCAGGACCCCGTCGCCGATGAGATCGTCGCACCCGGCAGCGACGTTCGTTTCTGGACCTATGAGGCCGGAGTGTCCTGCCCGGCCCCGGCCTGACTTCGCGCCGTTACTCCGCCCGACGCCGCACCCCTCGACCGGTACACCGGGCATCGCCGTGACCTCCCCCGAACACGGGTGCGGGTTCAAGCGAGGAAGTTGGCGAGGAGGCGCTTGCCTTCGGACGTCATGATGCTCTCGGGGTGGAACTGCACCCCGGCCACCGGCAGCGTCCTGTGGCGAACGGCCTGGATCACGCCGTCCTCGCTGTGGGCGGTGGGTTCCAGGTCATCAGGGAGCGTCATCGCCGCCAGTGAATGATACCGCGTCGCAGTAAACGGGTTGTCCAACCCTTCGAATAGCCCGGTCCCATCGTGGGTGATGCTCGACACTTTGCCGTGCCGGGGTTCGGGAGCGGACCCCACCGTCCCCCCGTAGGCGGCCACGATCGCCTGATGCCCCAGGCACACCCCCAGCGTGGGAACGGTCCCACCGAACTCCCGGATGTAGTCGATCGACAATCCCGCATCCTCGGGCCGGCCGGGGCCCGGGGAGATCACCAGCCGCTCGGGCCGGTACTCGGTGGCGGCGCGGGAGGGCGACATGGCGTCGTTGCGGATCACCACGGGATCAGCCCCCAACTCACCCAGGTACTGGACGAGGTTGAAGGTGAAGCTGTCGTAGTTGTCGAGGACGAGGATCCTCACGCGATCTGGCCCCCGGTGTCGAAGAAGGTCGACCCGAGCCATTCGTGGAACAGCCCGAGCAAAGCCAGGGTAACCAGCACCAACAGGATGAACGGCATGGCCCAACCGGCTCTGCGCACGAGGTCGCCGGCTCGAAGCAATCTCTCGACGCCACCGGGCGCCGTCTGGTGCCGCTCGTCGTGGCTTCCTTCGCCCCCTCCGTCGATTCTGCCCACCCCGCCTGGCGGTTAGTTGTACTCGGCCGGCAACGTTTGCCGCGTTGAGGACTCCCGGTCCTCGACGCACGGCGGAGTGCGATTTCGTCCTGCGTCCTTGCCGGCGCCGACCCTGCCTCGCCCTCAACATCGCCAACGTTCCCGGCCGGGGCACTAGCCTGGCCCTCATGCCCAAGTCCAAAAGCCGTCGCAAGCCGAAACAACGCATTCAGCCGGCCAAACCCGGCCCTGAGAAGCACAAGGAATCGCCCACCTGGTACGTGGTCGCCATGTTTGGTGTCATGGCCGTCGGCGCGCTCGTGGTCATCCTCAACTACATGGGGGTCTTTGGGGGAGATATGAGGAATGAGTGGCTCTACGCCGGTCTGGCCCTCATCGGCGTCGGCTTCGTGATGACGCTCAACTACTACTGATTCGAATTACACCTTTGTAGTTCTCAACATGGTTGTCCACCGGTGTGGAAATCAGGATGTCGTGCTCTCCGCATCCGGGTCCATTCCCCTGATCTGCACCAAAGCGTTCAGTCCATCCGCGGTGATCGCCCGCGTACCCCGATAGCCCATCGGTGGAATTCACCGAACCGGATCCTGCCTTCGGCACGGCCGGGTGCCTGCAGACACGACAGCCGCGACGCGCTACTCCCCTTCGGCCCAATCCAGGCGCATGACATCGGTTCGCTTCCCGGACGGAAGCGATGGGATCGAATCGGTGTGCTCGATCCGGAAATCCGCACCCGGGCCAAGGATCCTCTCGATTCCGCTCCGGATCGCAGGTTCGGCTCCGAAACCGACGCCGGGGATGATCGACAATCGATAGCGACTGGGGGCCTCCTGGACGAACTGGAACTGGGTGACCTCGTTGAACGTCCTCATGAAGTAGCTGAACGCAAACGGGGAGATCATTGTGCCGTTCGGGGCGATGATGATGTCGCGCAGTCTCCCTTCGACCCGATCCAGCATGGGCAAGCCGAGCCGGTCCACTGCATCGGATCGGACCGCCAGATCCCCGATGTCATACCGGATGAGGGGCATCGCAGGTGCAAGCAGATCGGTGACCACCACCCGCCCCAGCCCACCCGGTTCCACCGGATCGTCGTCGTCCAGGCCGAGCACCTCGATCACATAACCCGACGAGTTGACCATGTACCGGTTCTCCCCGGGCACCTCATGTGCCAGCACCCCCAACTCGGCCGAGGCATACCGGCCCAGCGGAAGGAGACCGAAGACAGATTCGATACGATCCCTGACCGCCGGGAAGATGGTCTCGCCGATCAATATGATCCCACTGAGGTGCTTGAAGTCCTCCGGCCCGTCTCCGGCCGCGGCGCAGCAATCGGCAAGCAAATCGAGCGCCGACGGATGGCCGATCACGGCCTTCACCCTTCCCCTGCGAAGGATGTCTCTCCACCGACTCAATCGCTCCGGCGTGAGATGAGTCGGGTCGAAGACCACCTGATTCTCGGCAAACCGGCTCACCACCCCCTTGCGGCTGGCCCGGCAGTGGGCGTGTCGTCGCCCGAGCTCATACCCTCCCCATCGGCTGAAGAACAGGTACTCGGCGATCTGCCGGGCTCGTTTGCCGCGCGTCAAGGCCATGGTCAACGGCTCACCCGATGACCCGGAGGTGCTGACCGACACGAGCCTCTCCCCCAGATGATCCCTCGATTTGAAATCGTCGTACCGGCTCTTGATGGTGACTCGGTCGATGATCGGGAAACCCGACAATCCGATGCTTGGATCGCAGTCGGCATAGAAGGGCACAGATCGGGTGGCGCCGCAGAGGAGGCGCTCGAGACGCTCACTGCGGCGTTCCAAATTGACGTCCGCTGCCGACATCGTCTCTTCCAGGTCGCGGAGATGGGTGCGAACCCTTCCCCCCCTCATCGCGTCAAACGCCTGGAAGGCCAGCCGACGTGGAGCCTCAGCGTGCAACACATCGACCCCGCAGGTGGGAAGCGGTGACCACGTCGCCGGCCACCCATGCGAAGAGGCGGGTCACCGGATTCCCATGTGCGGTCCGGGGAGCCGGGGGCGGCAGCAGCCACCGTATGGGGTCTGAGACCGGAAGCACATAGAAGAGAATACCCCCACGCCGAAGCGCAGGTACCTCGGCGAAGCCCGCTCCCTCGGCCATAGGCCGCGACGCTTGATCGGCCTCGTGGACACCGGTGAGTCGGGTTGCCCCGGCGTGACCATCGCGTACTGGGGCGGAATCCACCGCGTCTCTCCGGGAAACGACCCGGCCGGGGCCGGGATCAGACGCATGACCGGCACGAACCCCTATAGGCCTCCGATCTGCACGAAAGCGTGCAGATCGGCCGTGGTGATCGCATTGATGTCCCGGTAACCCACCGATTCATAGAACCGGCGCTGGCGCTCCTCGCCATCGGTGAGGAGCACCTTCTGGCGCACATGGGCGAACCGCTCCAGGCAGGCCGAGAGCAACGCCCTTCCCACCCCCTGTTGCTGCCACTCGGGGAGCACCAGGATGTCCTGCAGGTAGAAGATCGCCACGTCGTCGGACAGGCCCCTCGCCAAGCCGATCAACTCGCCATCGTGGCGGGCGGTTACCACATAGGTGGATCGGCCAATCGCCGCAGCCAGCGACGCCGGGTCGGCCGTGTAGGCGGTCCACCCGACGGCGCCATACAGAGCCACCAGTTCGCCGGCATCCACGGTCTCAACGGCTTCGATCTGCACATGAGAGACGCTAGCCGTCCGCCTTGGGTTTCTCCCCCGCAGAGGGCAGAGGGGACCGGCACGGATGTACCAACGCGCCACTTGATGATCTGCCGGCCCCTCTGGCCCCGGCCTCTCCGGCCGGACTCTTCTCCCCCACCTCCGGCGTGGGAGAAGAGGCGCGAACCGCCGTGCGGCGAGCACCAACAGCCACCCCCCGGCTACCGGAACGGCGCACCGACCACAGCCGCGGTCAGGACGTCTGAGAACGGCTCAGATGCGCTCCAGGATGGTGGCGTTGGAGGTCCCGCCGCCTTCGCACATGACCTGCAATCCGTAGCGGGCGCCGGTGCGTGCCATCTCATGGACCAGGCGGGTCATCAGCACCGAACCACTCGCCCCCAGAGGGTGGCCCAGGGCGATGGCGCCCCCGTTGACATTGACCTTCTCCCAGTCGGCCCCGGTCTCGATGAGCCAGGCCGCCACCACGCTGGCGAACGCCTCATTCATCTCGATCAGGTCGATATCGCCGATACGCATTCCCGCCCGCTCCAGCACCTTGAAGGTGGCAGGGATCGGGGCGTTCAGCATGAGAATCGGGTCGGCGCCCACGACGGAGAAGTGGGTGACTCGGGCCATAGGCTCCCATCCCATCTTCTCGGCGGTGTCCTCGCCGGCGATCAACAGGGCACCGGCACCGTCGGAGATCTGTGACGAGTTGCCTGCAGTGACGATCCCGTCCTCCTTGAAGACGGGCTTCAGCGCCGCCAACTTCTCCACGGTGGTTCCGCGGCGTACCCCCTCGTCGGTGGCCACCATCGTGGTGGTGCCGTCGGGGAGTTTCACTTCGACCGGGGCGGTCTGCGATTCGAACCGTCCCTCGTCGATGGCGCGGGCCGCCCGCAGATGAGAATCGTAGGAGATCTCGTCGAGGCGCATCCGGGAGATACCCCACTTCTCGGCCATCATCTCGGCCGAGATCCCCTGGGGCACCAACTGGTTCTCGTAGCGCTCCATCACCCGCGGGCCGAAGGCGAGGCCGGGGCCCTGGCTGAAAGTGACCCCCATCGGGATCCGGGTCATCGACTCGACGCCCCCGGCCACCACGATGTCCTGGAAACCGGCGATGATCGCCTGGGCGGCGAAGCTCACTGCCTGCTGGCTGGACCCGCACTGGCGGTCGATGGTCACACCGGGGATGTCGTCGGGGAAACCGGCCGCCAGCAGAGCCCACCGGGCCAGATTGCCGGTCTGCTCGCCGGTCTGCGATACACAACCCCAGATCACGTCGTCGACCTGAGCCGGATCGAGTCCGGTGCGTTCGACCAGTGTGGAGATGACGTGCCCGGACAGGTCTACCGGGTGCCAATCCTTCAGGATCCCGTTCCGCCTCCCGACCGGGGAGCGAACGGCATCCACGATGACCGCATTGCGCATGGAACCTCCTCGACCACGTCCAGTGGAGATGAGGGGATTTGAACCCCTGACCCCCTGGTTGCAAACCAGGTGCTCTGCCATGCTGAGCTACATCCCCGGGTCGCCGACAGTCTATTGAGTCAGAAGGCACACCCGGCACAGCGGCTCCGGCCAAATATCTAGGCTTCTCAACCATGGAATTCGCACTGCAGGCCTCGGGGCCGTACGACACACTGCTCGCTGCGGCCCGATGGGCCGAGGACCGGGACCTGGCGTGCTTCGCCGTACCCGATCACTACCTGACGTCAAGCAGCGAAGACGGCGCCGCAGGCCCGGCTTTCGACGCCTTCGTGCTCCTGGCCGGCCTGGCCAGGGAGACCGAGACCATCCGCCTGTCGGTGCTGGTCAGCCCCATCACCTTCCGGCACCCTGCCGTGCTCGCCAAGAGCGGGTTCACGCTCGATGCGATCTCCGGAGGCAGGTTCACCCTTGGGATCGG
This sequence comes from uncultured bacterium, assembly GCA_965370535.1. Classification (GTDB taxonomy): domain Bacteria; phylum Actinomycetota; class Acidimicrobiia; order Spongiisociales; family UBA11373; genus JAHJML01. Next base: position 868 of record CBDUUY010000032.1, on the reverse strand, counting down.
GACCGGGTGGCTGGAGTTGGAGCACGAGATCTTCGGCATTCGGTTCCCCTCGATGACCGAACGATTCGAACTCATGGAAGAAGCGCTGGCGTATGTGCGGGCGGCCGCATCGGGCGCCGGGTTCCAAGGACGGCATTTCAGCATCCAGGCCCGCGATCTCAACCCCAAGCCGTCACCCGGCTTCGAAATCGTCGTCGGAGGAACGGGCGCCCGCAAGACGCCCGCACTGGCGGGGCGGTACGCCGATGAGTTCAACGTGTACCCCGGCCCTCTCGACGACATGCAGGCCCGCATCGACCTGGCGCGGTCGACGGCCGCCACCACCGGACGGAACCCCGACGACCTGTTGATCAGCAGCGCCGGGGCAGTGCTGGTCGGGCACGACGAGGCCGACTACCGGGACCGCCTCGCCGCCCTGGCGGAGGATGCCGGGACTCCGGTCGACGAGTTGGAGGCCCAGTTCGAGCATCGCAACACGCCCCGCGGGAGTGCCGAGCAGATTCGGGAGCAACTCTCCGCCATGGAATCCATCGGCGTCACCCGCTTCTACGTGCAAACGATGTGGTCCGATGGCCTCTCCCGCACCGGGGAGACCCTCGAACTCATCGGGGGGTGACTCACCCGGCCGGTGGTATCCTCCCTCACCCCGGGGCCCGTAGCTCAGCCAGGTTAGAGCGCATCCCTGATAAGGATGAGGTCGCTGGTTCGAATCCAGCCGGGCCCACCAGTTCAACCCCCCTTTTCGCAGACCTGGAACCGCGTCCTTCACTTACCGCAGTACAAATCCCATGTATCTGCGAGTCACTCTGCGAAAACCCAGCTGGGCCCACCGGCCCACCAGTTCACCCCCCTCCCTGGGCCTTAGAAC
>CBDUUY010000031.1:0-14044 GCA_965370535.1 uncultured bacterium | reverse complement strand
CTGTGGTGGTGATGGTCTCGATGCGATATGTGTCGCGGCCTGCCACGACTTCGGTGCCGGTGATGCGATGCTCTCCGACGACGCGGGTTTCGATGCCGAAGGCGCTGTTGACGATCTCCGTATTCCAGGTGCGGCCTACTTCGATGGGACCGTCGGGGAACTGCGGGCCGATGTGCTCGGGCGAGCCCAGCCCGAACGACGATGTATTTCCCAGGTCGCCGAACAGGCCGGGAGGCAATTGGTGCCCTCCAACCACGATCTCGATCACATCGCCCTGGGCGTCGAGGATCAGGGCGATCTCTATCGAGCCGACCTCGGAGAGGATGTCATCGAACGACATCTCCTCGGTCATGCCCATGGTGTCGATGGTGCCGCTGCCTTCGATGATGGTCATCCCTATGGTCATGCGGATGGTCTCGGGGTCGGGTCCCTCGTCGACCTCGTACTCGAGGCGGGATACCAGATCCATGTCCATGTTCATGTCGAGGGTTCCGGGCACTCCGATGTCGCCGGCGCCCGTGATGGTCATGGCCATGGTCATCTGCTGCGTCAGCGCATAGGTGAGCGAGTCTCCGGGTTGGTAGGCGTAGCGGAGGGTGATTGTGTCGCCCGTCGTCCCGGCGCCTTGTCCGCAGGCGGCTGCTGTGAGGGCGAGAGAGAGCAGAGCGAGCAGGAGGCGATGTCGCATGGTTCCCCGGGATGTCGCTGAATCCTGTTGTGGAGTCTAGGAAGGCCGACGGCGAGTGCCGACGACCGTCATGACCGCAGGGCGTCGAACAGGTCCTCCATAAGATCGTGCTCGAACGGGCCGAAGTGCTGCAAGTAGAACCTGCCCACCCCGGCCTCGCCCAGGGCTGCCATCACCTCGCGTGCCCTGGCCGCCGGACCGATCGGCATGCCCCGTTCCTCGAAGCGGGCCTCCAGGTCCTCCGGTGAGCGCCCGAAGGGGTCGGCGTCGGCCACCCGTTCCAGGTTGCGGCGGTATGCGGCCTCGTCCTTGCCTGTGATCGCCCCGCCCATGACGCTGATCAGCAGTGCCTCCGGGTCCCGTCCCGCCGTCCCTGCTGCCTTTCGCGCCGTGTCCACCCGGTCCCGGATCTCGTCGGGGGACGAGAAGAAGACGTTGAACTCGTCGGCATACGTGCCGGCAAGGCGCGGGGTGCGTTTGGGGCCGCTGCCGCCGACCACGATCGGGATGTGGGCCGGCTTGGGGCGCAGCGGCCGGGCGGCGAGGGTGTAGTGCTTGCCGGAGAAGCCATCGTCGCCGGGGCCGAGGGCGGCCTGCAGGTAGGCCAGTGCTTCCTCGAACCGGTCGAATCGTTCACCCTGGTCGGGGAAATCGAAGCCCAGCAACTCGTGCTCCTCCTCCAGCCACCCGGTCCCCACCCCCAGGATCATGCGTCCGCCGGACATCTCGTCGATGGTGGCCGCCATCTTGGCTATCACCCCGGGGTGGCGGAAGGTGATCGGCGACACCAGCACACACAGGCTGATCCGGTCGGTGTCGCGGGCCAGGCCCGCCAGTGTGGTGAAGGCATCGGTGGCGTGAGGGCCTTCGAGGCGTGGGAAATCGAAGTGGTCCGACCTGGCGAACACCGAGAGCCCGATCCGCTCGGCGAACTGGGCGGCGTCGGCCAATTCGGCGTAGGTCATGCCCAGTTGGGGTTCGGTCATCAGGCCGTAGTCCATGGTGCTCCTCAGTATCCGCGGCGCCACCACTCTGGCAGGGAGGGCCGTTCTGCGCCGATCGTCGTGGCGAGACCATGTCCGGGCAGGACCCGGGTCTCGTCGGGCAGCGTGAACAGGTGTTGTTCCAGGCTGGTCATCACCTCGTGGAATCGGGCCGGATCGGTGGTGGCGCCGGGGCCGCCGGGGAACAGCGTGTCACCCGAGAACAGGAGGTCCTCCAGCAAGAAGCAGGTCGAACCGGGGGTGTGGCCCGGAGTGTGGATCGCCTCCATTGTGAGATCACCAAAACGGATCTGCTCGCCGTGGGAGATGGGGTCGAAAGGGGTGATCCCTGTGGCTGGTGCGTCGGCAGGATGGATGCAGAACGGAACCCCGAGAGCATCGCGGACCGCCGTGGCTGCGCCGATGTGATCGGCGTGGCTGTGGGTGGTCAGGACCGCCTGTACCCGGAACGGGGCCGCCTTGTCGATGATGCGACCCGCATCATCTGCAGCGTCGATGATGACCGCTTCGCCCGTGGTCTTGCAGACCACGATGTACACGTTGTTCTCCAACGGACCCGCCACCAGGCGGTGCACTTCGGTGGCGCCGCCTTCGATGGGATTCTCCATGCGGCGGGAGAGTACCCCCGCCGGGTGCAGGCCGCCCGCTCCCTACCGGAATCGAGAGGCCATGGAATCCGATATCAGAGACCGGTCGCTCCGGTGGCCGGGGACGGTTTGGTGTCAGGGGGTGGTGTCTGCCTGGGCCTCTCCGGACAGGGAGACGGCAGCCGCGGTGAGGGCATCGGCGGGGACCCCGCCCCCCGCATGGCGTCCGGCCACCGTTCCGTCGGCGTCGATGAACACCCAGAAGGGCACGGCATTGAGCCCGAATGCCTCGGCGGCGGTGTCGAGATCGTCGTCCACGATGAGAGGGATGTTCCACCCCTCCTGCTCGAGCCAGGTCCGCGGCGGGTAGTTGCTGCGGCTGAAGTCGGTGAGGGTGCTCACCGAGTAGACATCGACGTCATCGGGCAGTTCGGCGGTGCCGAACCAGTCTCGGACCACCGGCACCTCCTGCCGGCAGTAGGGGCACCAGTGGGAGATGAACAGGATCACCTTCGCCCTGCCGTCGTTGGTGACCTCCACTGCGTTGCCCTCGAAGTCGAAGCCGCTGATTTCCGGGGCCGGCAGGCCGATTGCGAGGTCCATCTCGCCGGAAAGGCGCGGCAGGGCGGCTCCCGTTGCCTCGACTTCTCCGAATGCATCCGGGTCGTTCGGACCGGCCCGGGGGAGGGTGATGCCGGGGGCAGGTGTGTTGTCGGGGGTGGGGCCCGCCGCCGCGGGGGCGGGGCGGGGGGCGGCCGCCTCGTCACCTCCCGAGACCAGCAGCGTTCCGCCGATCCCCAAGCCGAAACCGATCAGTAGAGCGGCGACGATCGACAGAGGGACCCAGCGGGGAAGTGTGGTCTGCCGCCCGGCCCTCTCGGGTACCGGGACGGCTGTTCCCATGAAGGCCGGCCGCGAAGATTCGGGGGCCTCGTCGGGTTTCGCCCCGGGCTCCGGGCCGGTCGGCTCTTCGGTCACGGTCCGGAGAGGGCGACGGCGGCGCTGTCGAGCGTCGCCACCGAGAGCCCGCCCGAGACCCTGCCGGCGATGGTGCCGTCTGCGTTCACGAACACCCAGAACGGGTAGGCGCTGAGGCCGAAGGCTTCGGCGACGCTGTCGGCCTCATCGTCCACTATCACCGGGGCCGGCCATGCCTCGCGTTCCAGCCAATCCGAAGGCGGCCAGTTCTCCAGGCTGCGGTCGATGGAAGTCGCCACCGAGTAGAAATCCACGTTCTCGGGCAGGTTGCCGACGTTGAGCCACTCAGTGACCCAGGGAACCTCGTTCTGGCAGTGCGGGCACCAGTGGGCCAGGAACAGGATGATCTTTGCGTTGCCGTCGTCGGTAATCGACACCTCGGCGGCGTCGAAGCCGGCACCGGCCACCTCGGGGGCGGGAGTGCCGATTGCCGGATCGGTGGCAGGGTCGATGAGAGTTGCCAACCCGCCGGTGATCCGGGGGTCTCCGTACTCGTCGGCTGCCGCTTCGCCGCCGTCGAGTGTCAGGAAGACGGTGACGATCAGCAGCACGGTCAAGAGGCCACCGAGGATCATCCCCAGCGGCAGTTTGCGGCCCTGAGGTGCGGCCGGGGCCGGCTTGTGCGTTTTCGAAGTCATTGAAGGTCCTGTTTGGGTCCGCAGAGGTTAGACAGCGTCAGCCGGTAGTTGATGAGTGCGCCCGGGAGATCAGCAGCAGGGCGGCGATGGCCACGAAGCAGGCCAGGGCCATGAATGGGATCGACACAAATCCGAACTTCCATACCCATGCAGCAGTGCAAGGGGCGGTGGCGCTGCAGGACCCCGCCGAAAGATCGGGGAAGTGCTGGATCAGGTAGTGGTAGACCGAGATGGTGCCGCCGATGACCGTCATCGGGATGGCATACCGGTAGATCGACATGTCTTTGCGGAAGGCGGCAATCCCCAGGATCAGCGCCATCGGGTACATGCCGATGCGCTGGAACCAGCAGAACTTGCACGGTTCGTAGTGGGCGACCTCGGAGAAGTAGAGGCTGCCGAGGGTGGCCACCAATGCCATGAGCCAGGCCAGCCAGATGGCCTGCTCACTCACGGATGCGACGATCGTCGCCTTCCATTCTGCGGCGCCGTCCCAATGGGGGGCGAGCAGCCAGGCGACGGCGGCCAAGGCGGTCAACGCCAGAATGGCGATCGCGCTGACGGCGAAGAATGTGCTGATGGTCCCGACGTCCACGGTGCTCCCGGTTTGGTCCGGGCAGAATAGGGGCCGCGGGCGTGGTCGGCGCACGTCGAGTCCGGTGTCTCAAGGGGTCTCGGGTGTCGGCCGATGTCGCGGTGAGGAGGTATGGAGTGCTCACGGTCTGGACGGGACGGCCCATTGAGGCCACCGGCCATTACCTCGACGGTCACGGCCATTGCCTTCTGCTCCGCTCCGGCGAACCCGCCCCGATATGTGTGTATTCGGGTGCAGCCGTCATCCGGTGGCGACTGGTCCGTCCGTTGCCGCTGCCACCCCCATCCTGCCGAGAGAGCGGTTCTCTGCCCCGGTACGATGGAGCCACCGGAGTCATCGGAGACTAGGTCGAAGAGGAGAAACCGTGATCGTGCGCTGTGGCCGATGCAAGAAGGAGTTCGACGCCCCCTCCGATGGGGTGTTTGCCTGTCCGGCGTGCGGGACCTCCAATGAGGTCCGGCGTCAGCAACCCGACTCCGGCATCGTGGCACCGCCCCCACCCCCCGACCCGGAACCGCCGTCACCCCGGGTCATCTGCCCCGAGTGTGAGTTCGGCTTCATCGTCGGTCCCGTGGACACGGCTCCCTGTCCTATGTGCGGGTCGGTCGTGGAGATCGGTGCCGGAGATGAGGCAGATGAGGCAGATGAGAGGGATGACACGTGAATCGCCGTGAATGGGAGCAGGAGTATGAGGCTGGGGCCAAGCGGCGTGACCGATTCCTGACGTTGTCCTTCGAGGAGATCCCCGCTCTCGGCCTGCCGGCCGAAGGAGAGCCTCCTGAGACGATCGGCTATCCCGGTGCTTACCCGTACACCAGGGGGATTCACACCACCGGCTTCCGGGGGAAGGCCTGGACGATCCGCCAGTTCGCCGGATTTGGCGGAGTCGACGACACCAATCAGCGGTTCCGTCACTTGTTGGCCCAGGGCCAGCACGGGCTCTCCGTCGCCTTCGACATGCCGACCCTGATGGGCATCGACTCCGACGCAGACCGGGCGCTCGGCGAGGTCGGCAACTGCGGGGTGGCTGTGGACACCGCCGACGACATGGGCGCCCTCTTCGATCAAATCCCTCTCGGCGAGGTGTCCGTGTCGATGACGATCAACGGACCGGCCCAGATCCTGTTCGCCTTCCTCCTGGTGGCGGCGGAGGAGCAGGGGGTCGGGTGGGACCGTCTGCGGGGAACCCTGCAGAACGACATCCTCAAGGAGTACATCGCCCAGAAGGAGTGGATCTACCCGCCGCTGCCGCACCTGCGACTGATCACCGACATGATGGAGTTCTGCCGGGACCACGTGCCGCAATGGAACACCATCTCCGTCAGCGGCTACCACATCCGTGAGGCGGGGGCCACGGCTGCCGAGGAGGCGGCGTTCACCCTCGCCGACGGATTCGCCTACGTCGAGGCCGGCCAGAGGGCGGGTATGGGGATCGACGAGTTCGCCCCCCGGCTGTCTTTCTTCTTCGATGCTCACATCGACTTCTTCGAGGAGATCGCCAAGTTCCGGGCGGCCCGCCGCATCTGGTCGCGGTGGATGCGGGACCGCTACATGGCCCTGGATGAGCGTTCCCACAAGCTGCGGTTCCACACTCAGACTGCAGGGGTGTCGCTGACCGCCCAGCAACCAGACAACAACGTGGTCCGCACCACAGTGGAGGCATTGGCCGCTGCGATGGGGGGCACTCAGAGCCTGCACACCAACGCCCTCGACGAGGTGTACGCCCTGCCGACCGAACGGGCGGCCGGGATCGCCCTCCGCACCCAGCAGGTGCTGATGGAGGAGACGGGGATCGCCGATGTGATCGACCCGTTGGGCGGGTCCTGGTTCGTCGAGCAGATGACCGACCGAATGGAGCAACAGATCGAGGAGTTGCTGGCCCACATCGATCGTATGGGTGACGGGTCCATGCTGGACGGCGTGCTGCGGGGCATCGACGAGGGGTGGTTCCAGACGGCATTGGCCGACAGCGCCTACGAGTTCCAGAAGGCCGTCACGTCCGGCGACCGGGTCATCGTCGGCGTCAACAAGCACGTCGCCGAGGAGTCCGACGAGTTGGAGATTCTCGAGATCAGCGCCGAGGTGGAGAGGGAGCAGCGCCGCAAGGTCGGTGTGGTCAGGGAGCAACGCGACGCCGCGGCGGTGGAGGAGGCGTTGGCTGCGCTGGCCGAAGCAGCCGCCGGGGACGCCAACCTGATGCCCCTGATCGTCGATGCCGCCAGGGCGAGGGCCAGCGAAGGAGAGATCGTCGACGCCATGCAGGCCGTGTTCGGGGGATACCGTGAGCCGCCCAGGGTCTAGGAACCCGGCCGGGGACGTTTCTGGTCCGGACAACAGACGAATACGCCGAGCACTGCTCCGCTCGTTGTTGTCGGGATGGTTCTCCGTTGCTCCCGCGGAGGTGTCGCTGCCCAGGTGGATGCCGGGCGAACGTCCGGCGATTGTGCTCGCGGTGGGGGAGCCGACCCCGTCGCTGTCCTACCGGATTCCCAGGTCGCGCGCCTAGGATTGCCATATCCCGACAGGTCGGATCATGCGACGCTCTATCCATGTCATGCGTTCGCTGGCGGTCACCGTGGCACTGCTGATGACGGTGGCGGGTTGTGGCGGCGGCACTTCCTCGGATGGCGTCGTGCTCGGCAGCGGCGTGATCCCCGAGTCGATGCCGGATGGTTTCCCGGTCCCGGCCGGCGCCGTCATCGGACGGACCTCGATGGATCGCGATGCCAAGACCACTGTGGTGGATCTCACCACGGAGGGGAACCTGGTGTCGGCGGTCAGCACATACACCATCGGCCTGGTCAGCAGCGGCTACATCGTGGACCGGTCGGAGGAACAGGGGGACGGCTGGGTGATCCGTTTCAGCAGGCAGGACCTGCGGGGCACTATCGCCCTGGTGCCCGGCGCCGATGGTGTCGGTGCCACGGTCACCGTCGTCGATCCCTGAGCGGGTATCGTCCATCTCATGGGTCGATTGCGACGTTTTCCAGACAACCGGTTCGTCGGCGTGCGTGACCGGATGACCGTGTACGACTGTGACGACGGCGACCAGTTCGCCGAGTTGGAGCGGAGACTGGATGAGGAGGATCTGCTCGGCCGAGCGCTGCTCTCTTCCTTCGGTCCCGACACGCTCACCGAGGCACGGAATCGGGGCTTCCGGCCGCGGTGACCCGATTCGTCGATGTCCACGTGCATCCGCCGGCCGGGTTGCTGGCCGCCGATGGCTATCGCCCCTACCTCTCTCCCGATGACATCCCGCCGGGGCCGTCCACGTTTGACGAGTTGGCGGACTACTACCGGGAGCGTGAAGGGGTCGCTCTGGTGCATGCCTTCGATGCCGGGTCGATGGTCGGTGCTCCGGCGCTGACCAATCAGCAGCTCGCCGAGCTGATCGCACCCCACACCGACGTGCTGGTGGGCCTTGCCTGTGTAGACCCTCATCGTGGTGAAGCGGCAGTCGTGGCGGTTCATGCTGCGTTCCGGATGGGGTTGCGGGGGTTGTTTCTGCACCCGGCCGCACAGCGTTTTGATCCCACCAGTCGCCGCATCTCACCGCTGTGGGAGATCGCGGAGGAGGCGGGCCTCCCCGTGGTGGCGCACTGCGGGACCACCGTCATGGGTGCCGGGCGGCCCGGCGGGGCCGGTGTGGCGTTGGGGATGGCCGATCCGATGAAGATGGACAGCGTTGCCGCCTCCCATCCGAACCTGGAGATCGTGCTCGCAGGTGTCACCCCACCCTGGGAGGAATCCGCCGTGGCGGTGGCGGTTCACAAGGGCAACGTACATCTGGCGCTGTCGGGTGGGCCGCTGGGAGAGATGGGGCACTGCCTGCGGGATGCAGTCTTCGGTCCGCTGTCGTCCAAGGCGATGTGTGGCACCGGTTTCCCGTTCCAGAATCCGGACGATTGGCTGGAGGGTTGGAAGAGCCTCGATCCCCCCGCGGAGACAGATGCGGCGGTCAGGGTCGGCAACGCGACTGCGCTATTCGGCCTCTGAGAAGTGGGCTGCCACCAGGTCGGCGACCCGGCGTTCTCGCAGGTAGAAGAAGTGATCGCTGCCGGACACCACCTCCAACCGGGCACCGGCTTCCGAGGCGTAGGTCCGCAGTGCGTCGACCGTTGTGAATTGGTCCCGGTCCCCGATCACAAACAGCCGCGCCGCAGGCGGCAGGGCAATCGGGGAGGGCAGATCGGCCGCCCCGGTCATGCTCACCGGTGGTGCGATCCCCGCGTAGGGGCGGCCGTCGTCGGCGCGAGCCTGCCAGCGCAGGGCCGTGTGGGCCCCAAACGACCATCCCGCCAGGCCGTGCGGGAGCGACGGATAGGCCGCCTCCGCTGTTAGCACAGCGGCGGCCACGTCTTCGATCTCAGCGGCGCCGCCACTCCAACTCCCCTCGCTGTCTCCGACCCCGCGGAAGTTGAAACGCAGGACGGCGAAGCCCGACCCGGTGAGACCGGCGGCGACACCGCGGATGAGAGGAACATCCATCGAACCACCCATCAGTGGATGGGGGTGGCACAGCACGATTGCCCCCGCCGGGTCGGATGCAGGCAGGTCCCAGCGGGCCGCCAGATGGAGGCCGTCGGACGTGGTGAAGGTGGTGTGCATGGCGAGCGTGGTGGGCCGGTCAGCCTGCCACGAGGGACCAGTCCGGCGCGGAGACCGGGATGGCGATCAGGGCGGTCGGTGAGGCGTTCGGCAGGCAGATGGTCCGCACGGCGGACAGGGTACCCGGGCCTCATGGGTGCGACGGGCCGCACGCTAATCTCGCTTCAGAAGCAAGCCTGGAGACAGCGTGTACGACGTAGCGATCATCGGTGGGGGTCCCGGCGGATACGCCGCCGCCCTCTACTCCCACAATTTCGGACTGAGTGTCGCCCTCATCGAACGGGAGTTGATCGGCGGTACCTGTCTGCACCGCGGCTGCATCCCGGCCAAATCGTGGCTACAGACCGCCGAGGTCTTCTCCGAGGTCTCCCACGCCGCCGACTTCGGCGTGATCACTTCGCTTCCGGCCCTCGATTGGGCCACTGCCCTCAGCCGCAAGAACACCATCGTCGGCAAGCTGTATGGAGGGCTCACGGGCCTCATGAAGCGGCGCAAGGTGGATGTCTTCGAGGGCAGCGGGCGCCTGGCCGAACCCGGGATCATCGACGTTGCCATGAACGACGGGTCTGTGCAGCGCATCGAGGCCCGCACCGTGATCCTCGCCATGGGGTCGGTACCCAGGGGAGTTCCCGGGTATCCGGTCGATGGTCGCCACATCGTCACCAGCGACCACGCCCTCGATTGGCCGTCACAGCCCGGGCGGGTCGCCGTTATCGGCGCGGGGGCGATCGGGGTGGAATTCGCCTCCATGCTCACCGACCTGGGCAGCACGGTGCATCTGTTCGAGATGTTGGACCAGGTGGTCCCCGGCCTCGAACCGCAAGCCTCTCGTCTGCTGACCAGGGCGCTGGCCAAACGGGGCGTGGACATCCACACCGGCGTCACCGTCGATCCGGCGGTGGTCACCGCCGCCGGGGTCACAGTTCCTTTCGAGGGCGAGGCCGTGGAGGTGGACGTGGTGTTGGTCGCGGTCGGCAGGGCGCCGGTCGTCGAGGGCATCGGCGTAGAGGCCACCGGGGCCGTGCTCGATCGCGGGTTCGTACAGGTGGATCCCTCCACGATGCAGACCGCCGAATCCGGCCTCTATGCGGTGGGTGACATCGTGGCAGGCACACCGCAACTGGCTCATGCCGGGTTCGCCGAGGGCATCGCAGCAATCACCCACATCGCCACCGGCACGACGGCACCACCCGACTACCGGGTGATCCCGCTGATCGTCTACAGCGAACCGGAGGTGGCAACGGTGGGGATGACCGAGGAGCAGGCCGTGGATGCCGGCTTCGACGTAGAGACCCACTCCCACGGATTTGGTGGTGTGGCGAGGGCGATGATCCAGGGCAAGGCTGAGGGTGTCGTCAAGTTGGTCGTCCAGAAGGAAGGCCCCATCCTGGGTGCCACCGTGGTCGGCCCTGCGGCCGGGGAGATGATCCACGAGTTGATGTACGCCGTTGGGTGGGAAGCACTTCCGGCTGAGGCGGCCGCCTTCATCCACGCCCATCCGACACTTGCCGAATCGATCGGCGAGACCTTGATGGCAGCGGCCGGGCGCAGCCTGCACTGAACCGGGCCTTGCACCTGATGGCCGGGCTCAACCGGCCCTCCTTGCTGCGGCCCGGTTGGGGGCGATGGACTCGGAAGTGATGGCGGTGGTCCGTACAATCGGCGGGACACAGGCAGGAGGCAGGCGATGTCGGTCACGGTGATGATGCCCCAACTGGGGGAGACGGTTACGGAGGGAACGATCCTCCGGTGGGCCAAGCAGCCAGGCGATACGATCGCCGAGGACGAGATCCTTCTCGAGATCTCGACGGACAAGGTGGACACCGAGGTTCCCTCACCGGCAGCCGGCGTCCTGGCCGAGATCCTGGTGCCCGAGGGTGAGACCGTCGAGGTCGGCACACCGCTGGCGATCATCGAGGCCGCCGTTGCCGCCCCGGTTGCCGAACCCGCCGCGGATGCTGCGGCTGCGGACCCGGCTGCCCCCGCCCCATCTCCCGCCCCGGCGGCCCCGGTGCCCGCCGATCCGGTTCCTGCTGCGGTTCCCGCACCTGAGCCCGCACCTGCCCCATCTCCCGTCCCTGCTCTGTCTCCTGAGCCGCCTGTGGTTCCCGCCGCAGAGGTGGAGATCGTCGCCGCCATCCCGGAGCCTGCCCCTGTCCCTCCGGCCGGCGATGACCTGGGTCTGCTGTCTCCTGTGGTCCGCAGACTCGCCTCAGAGCACGGCATAGATCTCTCGCAGGTGACGGGCACCGGCCGTGACGCACGGATCACCCGCAAGGATGTCCAGGCCTTCATCGATGCCGGTGCGGTGGCGGCAGTTGCCGCCCCGGAGGCCGCTCCCGCTCCGAGTCCGGCGGCGGCCGCTGTTCCGATCCCGGATGCCGAGCCTGCTGCGGCTGCCGCTGCGGAACCGGCTCCCACGCCGGTGCCCGAAGCAGTCGCCGCCCCGGAGGAGGTTTCCACTCCGGAGCCCATGCCGGCTGATGAGACGGGCCCCCGTGGTATCCCGCTGCGTCCCGGCGACCGGGTCGAGTCGATCACCCGGCTCCGCAAGCGGATCGCCGACAACATGGTCGAGGCACGGCACACCGCGGCCCATGTGTGGACTCTGGTGGAGGTGGACTACGAACGGGTCGAGCAGTTCCGCCAGAGGAACAAGGCCGCCTACAAGGAGGCCGAGGGCTTCTCGCTCACCTATCTCCCGTTTATCGCCAGGGCCACGATCGATGCCCTGCGGGCGTTCCCTGCCGTCAACAGCGCCTTCTTCCAGGAGGAGGAGCAGCGGGTGATGCACGACAGGGTGGACCTGGGCATCGCGGTGGATCTGGACCACGAGGGCCTCATCGTGATGACGGTGCGCGGGGCCGAGCAGATGCGGATGCGCGGCTTGGCCCGGGACATCCGGGCGGTGGCCGCCAAGGCCCGCAGCGGCGAGTACACGCTCGACGACGTCACCGGCAGCACGTTCACCATCACCAACCCCGGCCCCTACGGGTCACTGATGTCGGCGCCGATCATCAACGTCCCCAACGTGGCAATCCTCTCCACCGATGCAGTGCAGAAGCGTCCGGTGGCCGTCATCGACGTGGACGGTGGCGACGCCATCGCCATCCACCACGTCGGCACCCTGGGCCTCACCTGGGACCATCGTGCTTTCGATGGTTCGACCGCGGTGCTGTTCCTTCGTCACATCAAACAGGCACTCGAGACATGGGATTGGGAGCACGAACTTTCGTGACACGGCTGCGGGCCCGGTGGCTGGGCCGGTTGCCCTACGACGAGGCCCGGGATTTGCAGCGCGCCTTCCACGAAGGCCGGGTACTGGGCCGCACGACCGACGACTACCTGCTGCTGCTGGAGCACCCGCCCGTCTTCACCGTCGGCCGCTTCGGGGACCAGGGCAACCTGCTGATCCCGGAGGAGGGACTCGCTGAGGCCGGCGCCGAGTTGCGGCAGGTAGACAGGGGCGGGGATGTCACTTTCCACGGGCCCGGACAGTTGGTCGGGTACCCGATCCGTCACCTGGGGAATCGTCCGGCGGTGGCCGAGTACGTGCACACCCTGGAGGAGGCGATCATCGCCGCAGTCGGTGACCTGGGGATAGACGCCCATCGTGATCCCGCGCTGGCCGGGGTGTGGACCGATCGGGGGAAGATCGCAGCCATCGGGGTGCGCACCTCGAGGCGGGTCACCATGCACGGCTTTGCCGTCAACATGACCACCGACCTCGACTGGTTCGGCCACATCAACCCGTGCGGGATCACCGACAGGGCGGTCACCTCGGTGAGCGAGGGGCTGGGGCACAGGGTGAGCATCGAGGAGATGGTCGAGGTGCTGCTGCCTCGATTCACCGAGGCCTTCGGGTACCCGGAGGTGGAGACCCAGTTGGCGGCCTTCACCAGGGGAACCGGCAGGGCTCAACCCGAACACGAGGTGGACCGCTTCGTCGAGAGCGGCGCATTCGCCCCCGATCGGGCCGACGCCGTGCAGATCACCGTGAGGGGGCGCCTGCCCGGCGAACCGGAGAAGCCGAAGTGGATGAAGGTGAAGGTGGACCTGGGGGAGTCGTACCGGGACATCCGGGGCCTGGTGGAGGGCCTCGACCTGCATACGGTCTGCCAGGAGGCGGGGTGCCCCAACATCTACGAATGCTGGGCCGCCGGCACCGCCACCTACATGCTGCTCGGCGATGTCTGCACCAGGGCCTGTTCGTTCTGTGACATCACCACCGGCAGGCCCGGCGAGGTGGATTGGGAGGAACCGGGGCGGGTGGCGGCGGCGGTGGCTTCGATGGATCTGCGCCATGCGGTGCTGACGTCGGTGAATCGCGACGATCTGGCCGACGGCGGCGCCGGGATCTTCGCCTCCACCATCCGGGAGATCCGGGCGGCCCAACCGGGTTGTGAGGTCGAGGTGCTCATCCCGGATTTCAAAGGTGACCCCTCCGCTCTCGGCATCGTGATGGAAGCCCGCCCAGAGGTCCTCAACCACAACACCGAGACGGTCCTCCGCCTGCAGCGTGATATCCGCACGGCTGCCAATTACGGGCGGTCGCTGGCTCTGCTGTACAGGGCGCAGCAGGCGGGTTCCGATGGTGTGATCAAGTCGGGGCTGATCGTCGGGATGGGGGAGACGGAGGAGGAGGTGCTGGGCGCCCTCGCCGACCTGCGGGCGGTGGGTGTGGACATCATCACCATCGGCCAATACCTGCGGCCCACCGCCCGCCACCGTCCGGTGCACCGCTACGTGCACCCCGACGAGTTCGACGGTTACGCCGCCTACGGGCATTCGATCGGCATCCCTCACGTCGAGTCGGGCCCTCTGGTGCGGTCCTCGTACCACGCCAGGGAGTCCCGGGCGGCCGCCCGCTGAGTACTGGAGGTACCGGGCCGCCACGCCGCTACGCTCGATCCCGATGTTTCCCACAGCCGACTACTCAGCCCGCCTGG